>JBBRJB010000682.1:0-1505 GCA_038220085.1 Burkholderiales bacterium | reverse complement strand
ACGGCCGAGCAATTATATGCCGACGCCAAGGGTGAACTGGACTCCGGCAACTGGGGCGCTGCCCAGAAGGCATTGCGCAAGCTCGAGTCTCGTTATCCATTCGGTCGCTTTGCGCAGCAGGCCCAACTGGACCTGGCCTGGGCCAGCTACAAGGAGGGCGAGCGTGCCGAGGCGCTGATGGCGGTGGAGCGGTTCATCCGTCTGCACCCGACCCATGAGCGACTTGATTATGCGTTCTACCTCAAGGGGTTGATCAACTTCAACAACCGTGAAGGCCTGATTGCGAGGATGGCCGGACAGGACCTCTCGGAGCGCGATCAGCAGGCTTCACGGGAAGCCTATGAGGCCTTCAAGCAGGTCTCCACCCGCTTCCCGGAGAGCCGGTACGCGGATGATTCGCTGGCCCGCATGAAGTTCCTGGTCAATGCGATGGCGGCCGGGGAAGTACATATCGCCCGCTACTACTACAGCCGCGGCGCCTATGTCGCCGCTACCAACCGCGCGCAGGACGTGGTGGCGATGTACAAGCAGACACCGGCTATGGAAGAGGCGCTGAACCTGATGGTGATTTCTTATCACGCCTTGGGCCTGACGGACCTTCGTGACGACAGTCTGCGGGTCCTGGAGCGGACTTTCCCCGCCAGCCCGTTCCTCGCACCTGCCAGGCGGCTGGTCAGCGGGGGACCCGCCAGGACGGCAAGCAACTAGGAGCCTGCTCACTGCGGCAGGCAGTTCATCGCATCGTCGACAGCAGCGACCCGCCGGAACGGGGGAATGCTGGCCAGCAGTTGCCTGCCGTAACTGCGGCTGCTCAGCCGCTCGTCGCAGATCACCAGCAGTCCGCGATCGCGCTCCGAACGGATCAGGCGCCCGGCGCCCTGCTTCAGGGCCATCGCCGCGGCCGGCAAGGAGATTTCGCCGAAGGAACTGCCGCCGGAAGCCTCGATTGCGCGGCTGCGGGCGCGCAATATCGGATCGTCTGGCGGCGCGAACGGCAGCTTGTCGATGACAACCAGGGACAACTGGTCGCCGACCACGTCGACACCTTCCCAGAACCCTGCAGCGCCGACCAGGACGGCTGCGCGGGCGGTGCGGAATCGTTGCAGCAGTTCGTGACGGGGCGCATCGCCCTGCGTCAGCACCACCATGTCGGAGCCAGCCCGTGTCGCCAGTTCATCGGCGATGATCCGCATTCCTCGCAAAGTCGTGCAGAGAACGAAAGCGCGGCCGCGGTTCTTCTCGAGCAGCGGCCAGATGCGGCGGGCGACCCGGCTGGAGAAGTCAGGCGCCGATACCGGGCCGACCCCATCGGGAATCCACAAACCGGCCTGGCGGGGATAGTCGAAGGGGCTGGCCAGGACCACCTGGTCCGCCTCCGGCAACCCCACCGCCCGCGCGAAGTGGGCGAGCGAGTCCCCTACCGCCAGGGTTGCCGACACGAAGATCCAGCTCCCGCCCAGGAGGTTTCGCTGCTCGGCCAGGCGCTGCGCGACCGACAACGGCGT
>JBBRJB010000681.1:0-1514 GCA_038220085.1 Burkholderiales bacterium | reverse complement strand
GCCGGGCGGGGACGTTGATCAGTTGCGCGCGGATGGTGCCGGTGGTCGCCTTGGCGTGGAACGCCGACGCGAGGGTGCCGGCGGTGCGGGTGAGGTTGAAGGCCATCGCGGTGCAGACCAGCCAGGCGCTGTTCGCGACGAACGACCCGCAGGGCAGGTGCGCCAGTGGGCCGTTCTTGAGGTCGGCGATGACCTGCTCGACGATCGCGTGCCCGCGGTGCGCGGACTCGGCCTGCATCATCGGCAGCGGGCTGTTGGTGAACACCGCGTGGTAGCGGTAGACGGTGAACAGCGGGCTCTGATTGTCGGGGTTGACGTCGGGGACGCGCCGCACGATCAGCCGGGCGCTGACCTGCTTGGTCTTGGCCAAGGAGGTGAACGCGGTAAAGGGGATCTCGGCGACTTCGGCGCCACTTATCCAGCGCTGCTGGTCTTCGTCCCAGATGGCGTTGGTGTACTTGATCGGCGTCCAGGCGTCCGCGCCGATGGCCTCGATCGCCGTGCGGACGGGGGAAAGCAGCCGGGCGGTGATCGAGAAGCACGCCCTGCGCCGCAGCACCGCGGCGATCACGTCGGAGGAGTAGAACGCCGAGTCGGCCCGCAAGACCAAGGTCCCGGTCGCGCCGGCGGTCTTGGCGGTGATCAGGGCGTCAGCGACGAACCGGTGCGCGCCCTTCGCGCTGTTCGTCGAGCCCTTGCGCAACCGGGCGGCGGCGATCACCGGCCGGCTGGTCTCGGTGCTGATGATCGCCAGCAGCACGTTCAGGCCCTTCACCCCGCTGTAGCCACGACCGGCACCCTGCTTGGCGTAGCCGAAGGTCGGCTTCACGGTGTCGTCCACATCGACATAGGCCAGCTTGGCGGCACCAGACAACAGCGGCGCCCGCCGGCACAGGTTGATCAGCAACCGAGAAGCGACGGCATCGAGCTGGCGGACATGGCCGAAGGTGAACGTGCGCAGGAACGTCCCGAGCGTCGAGGGAGCCCGGACCCCGGTGAACAACCGGCGCATCCCGCCGTGGCGCAGCAGGCCCATGTCCTCGATGCTGTCTGCGCCCGCGATCATTCCCGCGATCAGCGCCAGAATCTTCAGGCGGGCGTTCCCACCACCCGGTTTGTCGATCCGGACGTGCTCACCGACCAGGGTTGGCAGACCGGCCCGTTCGGCGAGCTCCAGGACCGGCGCGAGGCCGGCGCACGACACGAGGTTGGGATCATCGAACGTGGCGGTGACGCCATGGCAGACTCGCATCCAGCGGATGCCCTTCTGTGTGCTGAGTTTGTTGACCTTCGCAAGCCACATTCTCTTTGCACAGCAGGGCATTCGTGCGTCACGACCCGCCGCTCACCCCAAGCGGACCGGTGGATCCGGGTTTAGGGGGAGCAACTGGACGGTCCGCAGCATCAAGCGAAGCCTGCCGCGTCGTTAACGTGCCGCCTTCGGGCGGGAGAGGGAGAGCCGAGCCCGGTCCCTCAGGGCGAAGGCCATGGAAGCGGTGAAGATCCTGGAATGC
>JBBRJB010000680.1:0-1518 GCA_038220085.1 Burkholderiales bacterium | reverse complement strand
GCTCTGCGGCTGCCTCTCGACTCGCCGGGTGAGCTTCGGCACCGAAGGCGGCATCCTGCAGGGGGCGGGCATCCCGACGGTGGTCTGCGGGCCCGGCGACATCTTCGTGGCGCACCAGCCGGACGAGTATGTCGAGGTGGCGCAACTCGACGCCTGCAATCGATTCCTCGCCGCGCTGACCGGGCAGCTGGTGGCCGGCCAATGGCCGGCGCCGGTGCCTGCGTGATCGTGGCCGCCGTGAGCGCGGCCACCGTCGTCGCGGGGCGCCGATGGACCTGACCCTGATCCTGCTGCTCCTCGCGCTGGGAGTGGTCACCGGCTTTCTGGCCGGCCTGCTCGGCATCGGCGGGGGCATGATCATGGTCCCCTTCCTGGTGATGATCCTCACCGCCCGGGACTTCCCGCACGATGCGATCATCAAGGTCGCCATCGCCACCTCCCTGACGACAATCCTCTTCACCTCCCTGTCCAGCGTGCGCGCCCACCATAGCCGCGGCGCAGTCCGCTGGGATATCGTGAAGGCGCTGGCGCCCGGCATGGTGGTCGGCACCCTGCTTGGCGCCCAGATCGTCGGCGCGCTGCCGGCCCGGCTGATTGCGGCCTTCTTCGCGGCGTTCATCGGCTGGACCGCCTACAGGATGCTGCGCCGGGCCAGGACCACAGGCGCCGACGGCAATCCACGCACGTTGCCTTCGACCGCGGGCCTGATCGGCACCGGCGGCATCATCGGCGTGCTGTCGGCCTTCCTGGGCGCAGGTGGGGGGTTCCTCACGATCCCGTTCCTGACCGGGCGCAACGTGCAGATCCGGCAGGCAATCGCGACCAGTGCGGCCTGCGGCTTCCCGATCGCGCTGGCTGGGAGCGTGGGCTACATCATCGCGGGATGGAATATCCACCTGCCCGGACAGACCTTCGGTTATCTCTACCTGCCTGCGCTGGCGGCGATCGTGCCGGCCAGCGTGCTGACGGCGCCGCTGGGCGCGCGCACTGCCCACGCCTTGTCCGTCAACAAGATGCGGGTCGTGTTCGCGATGGTGTTGAGCGGCCTGTCCGCCTACATGCTGACCCGGGCCATCCGCGGCGGCTGATAGCGCCGGGGACCGGCGTTTCACGGGGCATTCACGGGGTTGTCTGGCGCTTGACATGGGAATACGATTGCTCACCGACTGATCGGCGGTCGCAAGATTATCTGCGCGCAGGCCTGCGGCGCCCCAAAACGAAGGAGACAAAGCATGTTGAAGTCACTGATGGTGGCGGGTGCCGCTTTGGCATTTGCCCTGGGACCGGCTGTCGCGCAGGTGAAGGAAGTCAAGATCGGCGTCATCTTCGATCTCTCCGGCCCGCTCGCTGCGGGCGGCTCGGTTGCCAGCAACCTCGGGACCAAGTACGCGATCGACATGGTCAATGAAAAAGGCGGGGTCGAAGGCTACAAGATCAAGCCGATCTACGCCGATGCACAGAGCAAGGTCGATGTCTCCATCAACGAGTCCGAGCGCCTGCTCAACCAGGAGAACGTGG
>JBBRJB010000679.1:0-1525 GCA_038220085.1 Burkholderiales bacterium | reverse complement strand
CTGGAAATGGCCGCAGAGAACGAGCGGATCCGGGCGCTGCGAGACCGGTTGTGGCAGGGCCTGTCCCAGATCGAAGAGATCTACCTGAACGGCGATCTCGAGCGTCGGGTGGCGCACAACCTGAACGTCAGTTTCAACTACGTCGAAGGCGAGTCGCTGATCATGGCGGTCAAGGACATCGCGGTGTCGTCAGGATCGGCCTGCACGTCGGCGAGCCTGGAACCGTCGTACGTGCTTCGCGCGCTCGGCCGCAGCGATGAGTTGGCACACAGTTCAATCCGTTTTTCGATCGGCCGGTTCACGTCAACGGAAGACGTCGATTTCACGATCGAACTGATGAAGAACAAAGTTGGCAAATTGCGGGAAATGTCGCCGCTCTGGGAGATGGTCCAGGAAGGTATCGACATCGAATCGGTGCAGTGGGCCGCCCATTAACAGTTCGGAAGGGGTTTGGAAATGGCATACAGTGACAAGGTAGTGGACCACTACGAGAATCCACGCAACGTCGGTTCGCTCGACAAGAGCGACTCGTCGGTCGGCACCGGCATGGTAGGCGCACCGGCATGCGGCGATGTGATGAAGCTTCAGATCCGGGTCAGCAAGGCCGGCGTGATCGAGGATGCGAAATTCAAGACCTACGGCTGCGGCTCCGCCATCGCCTCTTCCTCGCTGGTGACCGAATGGGTCAAGGGCAAGTCGCTGGATGAAGCGATGTCGATCCGGAACACCGAGATCGCCCAGGAACTGGCACTGCCACCCGTAAAGATCCACTGCTCGATCCTGGCGGAAGACGCCATCAAGGCAGCGGTGGCGGACTATCGCAAGAAGCACCCCGAGGTCGCTGCGGCGGCAGGGGCAACCAAGCAGGTGGCTTGAACATCATGGCTATTTCCCTGACTGCGGCGGCGGCAACGCACATCGAACGGTATCTGACCCGGCGGGGGAAGGGCATCGGCCTGCGCCTGGGGGTGAAGACCACCGGCTGCTCCGGGCTCGCCTATCAGCTGGAGTATGCCGACAGCTTGAATCCCGAGGACGTCGTGTTCGAAAGCAATGGCGTCAAGGTGCTGGTGGATCCCAAGAGCCTGGCGTATATCGACGGGACGGAACTGGACTTTGCGCGGGACGGCCTGAACGAAGGTTTCAAGTTCAACAACCCCAATATGCAGAGCGAATGCGGCTGCGGCGAATCCTTCAAGGTCTGATCGCCCGCTTTTCGTGAGTAGTCAGCAGCCCAGGACACACTTCGACCTCTTCGGACTGCAGCCGGTCTTCGATCTTTCGCAGGCGGACCTGGACGATCGCTTCCGGCGCTACCAGAGCGCGGTTCATCCCGACCGTTATGCGGGGGGCAGCGATGCCGAACGGCGTCTGGCGCTGCACCTGGCCGCCAACGGGAACGAGGCCCACCGGGTGCTGGCGGATCCGACGAGCAGGGCCGCGTATCTGTGCGAGATCAACCAGGCGCCGATCGACGCGGAGCGCAATACCGCGATGCCGGCGGATTTCCTCGTGCGCCAGATGA
>JBBRJB010000678.1:0-1543 GCA_038220085.1 Burkholderiales bacterium | reverse complement strand
CGCCGCCCTTCTTGAGATCCCACGACGCCAGCGCGCGGATGTCCTCCGCCTTCACAAACGCGTTGTCCTCGCGCCGCAGCAGATTCTCGAGCAGGATTTTGAGGGAAAACGGCAGGCGGGCCACACCAGGGAACCCGGCGGCCTCCAGCGCGGGCAGGCTGTAATAATCCAGCGTCTCGGTGCCTACGGTCAGGGTCTGGCGGGTCTTAAAACTGTTCAGTGACATGCACCACGTATTTTAGTCCCCCGCCGACATTCCCGGCGACCTCATCGTCAACCAGCGCTCGGTCCGGGGTCTGGGGGCCCGGGCGCTTGCCGGACATTGGCGCGGCGTGCAAGGTGTTCTACGTGGTCGCGCCGGAGGGGTTATGTTTCTGTTTCGGCGATCGGCCGCCGAAGTAGCACGTGCGGTTCGCCGTCTTCGTCGACATTGCGGGGGTACAGATGAGACCTCCGATGGGAGTAGTGAGAATATTGGCAGCGAATCTTCGACTCACGACACTAGTGCCTGCCGCCGATGAGCAGGGGCGCCAGCGTGGGACTCCGGAGCGGCGATTCACGAATCACACCATTGCGGAACGAATGGAAGGCCGCCTTCGGAGTCCCGTCAGCGTGCAGCAAGCCCCAATGCCGTTCTGCGGTGCCGTGGTAGTTGCTCGTGTCGAACGCCGGGTCGTCGGTCAGCATCCGCCACACCATCCCCTGCACACCGGCGGCTTTCAGCTCGGGCATCCGCTCGAAGATGGACTGAACCACCGTGTCCTGCGCCGTTTCATAGGTGGGCTCCGGGTACGACGAAAATCCAACGTCGGTCACGAACGTCGGCTTGCCGAACGTCGACTGGAAATAGGTGGCTGCCGACACCAGCTGATCTGCGCCGGAGAGATAGGTCGGCGCATCGCGCACCGACGACTGCAACGCCATGGTGCCCAGCAGGTCGGCGGCCGACACCGCGCGATCAAAATTGATCCAATAGGGCTGGCCCCAGTTGCCGAAGCCCAGGATCACCGTGAGGCCGCGCCGATGGAAGATGGCGGCCTGTTCGGCCAGGTAACCATCGAACGGCTCATGCGTCTCGATGCCGTTTTTGTTGAACTCGGTCTCGATCACCACCATCGCCTGCGCACCCGCACCGCCCACGCGCACGATCAGGTCCGCCAGTTCGTTGGAGAGCCGCGTCCAGGTCGCCTTGTCCTTCTGCACGGCCTGATACCGGTCGCGGCAGCCGTTCTCGACGCAGCTCGGGCTGATGTCGTCACCCCAATACCACCACTGCACCACCGGAATCGTGCCGGCGGCCTGGGCTTGCCGGAGTTGATCTTCGATGCCGCTCCAGCCGAATTTCTGGTTCCAGGGCCCCGCCCACATGCTGCCGTAGGCCACCGGCATGCCGAGGTCAATGGCGCGGCTCGCCGACTTGGAGTCAACCCCGAACCGCACGGGCGGTTGCGCGGCCGCCGCCGCCGGCGCGAGTGCGCAGAGAGCCGCGAGGACGCCGGACCGAACCAGATTTAATGGCATGTCCCGCGTATCGGTGCGCTGT
>JBBRJB010000677.1:0-1565 GCA_038220085.1 Burkholderiales bacterium | reverse complement strand
CGCAGAGGCGACCAGAGGGCTGAGCAAGCCGAGGAAGGTGACGCGCGTAGGGGACAGGACACGGATGCCTCGAAACCAGAGCGGATAGGTGATCGCGGCGCCCAGGACCGCGAGGTAGGCGTAGCCGATCAGGTTGCCCGCCGTCAGAGCCGGCGGCGGCCCCTCGACGGCGAGCGCTACCGGCAGCGCCAGGGTGCCGCCGGCGACGAGTTGCCACCCTGTGGTGGCGAGTACCGACTCCGATGACGGCCACCGCTTGCTCAGGACGACACCGGTGGCCATGGAGACCGCACCGGCCACCGCGGCGACGAGCCCCACCGCGTCGAGTTCGGCACCGGGGCGCAGAACCAGCATCGCCACGCCCGCGAGCCCGGCCGCGGACGCGAGCGCTCGGCGCCGGGTCGCGGGTTCGCCCAACAGCAACCGGGCCAGGACAACCACGACCAACGGCTGTATGGCCAGGACGACCGCCGCGACGCCGCCGGGGAGGCGATACGCCGCGACGAACAGCAACGTGAAGAACAAGCCGATGTTGAGAGTTCCCAGCACCGCCGCCCGCCACCACCACTCGCCGCGGGGAAGGCGACGTGTCACGGCCACGAGAAGCAGCCCCGACGGGAGCGCCCGCAGCACGACGGCCAGCAGCGGCCGCCCCGGGGGCAGGAGCTCGGTGGTGACTAGGTACGTGCTGCCCCAGACCGCCGGGACCATCGCCGTGATCGCCACATCCCGCATATTGCTTAGCACTAAGCGAAACTATCACAGCGCTAAGCGACCTCTAGGCTTCCAGACGTGACGGATCACGTGGACCGAGTCCTCGCGCAGTGGGCGCAAGCGCGGCCCGACCTCGACGTGTCCCCCATGGCAGTGATCGGCCGACTGTCACGCGCCAGCCAGATCCTCAACACCTCACTCCGCCGCACCTTCGGCACGCACGACCTCGACGCCGCATCCTTCGACGTCCTGGCGACCCTGCGCCGCAGCGGCCCGCGGCACGCCCTCAGCCCGGCCGAGCTGATGCGGGCGGCGATGGTGACGTCCGGCGCAATCACCCAGCGCCTCGACCGCCTCGAAGCCCGAGGGCTGGTCACCCGCAGCCCGAGCACCACGGACGGCCGAGGTATCGACGTCGCGTTGACCGACGCCGGGCGCATTCTCATCGACCAGGCGCTACCGGACCACCTGGCGACAGAAGAACGGATCCTGCACGGCCTGGGCGAAGACGAACGCGCCGTGCTCGCCGACGCGCTCCGACGCCTGCTGGAGTCGCTCGAACCGCCGGACGGGTGATCGACAACGAGCCGCGCCTGACCGTGCGGAACCTGCTGCCGGCGCAGCGCGTCGAGACGCTGCTGCAGCTCGCGCACCCGCGTCGCGAGGAGGCTGCGGACTGTAGCTGGACCGCGCGGGCGTGCCGGTAGAGGTTCGGCTTCCGGGCCGGCTACCGGCGGCGCAACATCACCGAGCCGTCATCAGGGGGAGGGCCTGGCAGTGCCGTTGCCCGCGTCGAGAGTGGTGGCGATCGGTGTCTCCGCCAGTCCGCTTCGTTCGCGCAGGATGATGAG
>JBBRJB010000676.1:0-1570 GCA_038220085.1 Burkholderiales bacterium | reverse complement strand
GGCCCAGAAATCCGGCTTCGAGCAGGGCTGGGAGATCGAGAACCTGACCGTGCCGTCTGACCAGACCAATCCCCAGTGGTTCTTCATCCCGGCGCTGCTGCTGATCGGACTGATCTGGTGGAACCAGGGCCGACGAACGCCCGCGGCCCGTCCCGGGGCATCAGCGAACGACCGCCGGCAACCGGGGTTGTCCGGCTAGGAGGCTGTCGGATTATGGGAAGGGGTGGCGTTCCCATAATCCGACAGCCTAGATCCAGCCCACCCGCCGGAAACGCCGGTACAGCACGATCGCGACCACGACCATCGCACCCAGCGCGGCCGGATAGCCGTAGAGGAAATCCAGTTCCGGCATATGCCGGAAATTCATGCCCCAGATGCCGGCCAGCGCAGTCATCGCCGCGAATATCGCAGCCCAGGCGGCCAGGCGTTTAGAAATTTCGCTCTGCTCGATGGTGACCAGCGCCAGGTTGGCATTGATTGCCGTGGCAATAGTGTCGCGCAGCGTGTCGATGGCGCTGGTGATCGACTGCAGATGGTCGTGGACATCCCGAAAGTACTTGCTGCTGCTGGCGACCACCGTCGGGACGCGGGCGCCGCTGAACAGCTTGCCGATCGCATCGCTGAGCGGCGCCACCGAATGGCGCAACCGCTCGACCTGCTGCTTCAGGTGGTAGAGCCTGCGGATGTTCTCCTTGCCGCCGTCGATGGAAAACATGTCGGCCTCGATGCCTTCCAGATCATGTTCCAGCGCCTCGACGACCGGGAAGTAGAGATCGACGATCGCATCGGTAAGGGCATAGAACACGTAGCCGGGCCCGTACTGGAGCAGGTCGGGTTCGCGCTCCGCGCGATGGCGCACGCCCTGGAGACTGTGCTGGCTGCCCCGCCGCACGGTCAGTACGAAGTTGCTGCCCACGAACACGTTGACTTCTCCGACGCGCAGGTCCCGTGCCTTGTAGTCGACCATGTGCAGGACCACGAACAGGGTTGCGTCGTATTCCTCGATCTTGGGGCGCTGCTCGCCGTGCAGCACGTCCTCGATCGCAAGGTCGTGCAGTTCGAACTCCGACTGCCAGGCGGTCAGTTCCTCCTCGGTCGGCTCGTTCAAGGCCACCCAGACGAAGCAATCGGGGCTCGCGAGCGAGGTGGCGACTTCGGCCATGGAAACCTCCTTCAGCCGGACACCCTTCTTGTACACCACGCAATTGATCAGCACTGCCGCCCTCCCGCCGTCCGATTGACCGGCAGCATGGTACTGCCACCGGCTGCGCCCCGGTGGCGCACGGGTATCATCGGAGCATGAAGATCGGAGCACTGTCCCAGGCTGCCGCCACGGCGGTGGAGACCATCCGCTACTACGAACGGGAAGGCCTGCTGCCGCCGGCGCCGCGAACGGCGGGCAACTACCGGGTCTACTGCCAGGACCAGGTCGACCGCCTGGCCTTCATCCGTCATTGCCGGTCGCTCGACATGACGCTGGACGAGATTCGCGTCCTCCTGCGCTTTAAAGACGCACCGGCGGAGGACTGCGGCGCGGTCAACCGGATGCTGGATGAGCACATGGAACATG
>JBBRJB010000675.1:0-1571 GCA_038220085.1 Burkholderiales bacterium | reverse complement strand
CCCCAGGGCGCGGCGGCTACCCAGACGATGCCCCATGGCTGGATTTCAGTCCAGCGGCCGTCCCGGTAGGGCTCCCACGCGGCGTCGACACCCGCCGGGTACCAAATGCGGCCGTGGGTCTGGTGGTTCTCCCAGTGGCCGTTCGAGTCGAGCACGTCCGCACCGGTCATTTCGGCGGACAACTGGGCGGGGGGATCGGCGCCTTGCCAATGGGCGGCGCGTGCACTCGCCCACTGCTCGAATTCCCCGACGCTGACGCTGCCGTGCCATGCGATGCGGTTGGCACCGGCCTCGATGACTGCCTGCATGCCGCCGGTGACCGGCGCGCTGTCCGCGCCGATGCTCAGGTCCGCCCGGCCGTGCTGAACTTTGGCCAGCAGGCGGCCGCTGACCCGGTCATCCACCAGGATATAGGTGCCGGCCGCGGATATCCGCAGCCGGGCATCGCCGGCCAGCAGCTCCACCACCTCCTCCGGCTGGGTCGAGTCAATTGTGATCGCCACCGATCCGCGTACGACCCGCAATCGCAACTCAGCGCCGCTCAGCGCCATGAAGTCCGCCTGCGAATCGCGGTCGATTGCGACGGTGGTGCTGCCCAAGCGAACCTCGGCGCGAGCCTCGCGGCTGGTCGACAGGGAGGAACGACTTAGCAAGGGCAGGTTGGGTTCTGCCGGCAACCAGCCCGCTTGCGCCATGGCTTCCACGAACCACCAGGACTCCCCTTCGAGCAGGCTGATACGCCCGATGCGGGCGCCTGCGCCCGAGCGCTCCCGCTCCGGTTCGGGATCCGGGATGTCAGCGGCCGTGGGTGCTGGCGGCGGCGCGTAAGCCGCAGGTTTCCCGTCGCCGGCCTGTGCTGCCACCGGCGCCGCGCCGCCCGTCATTCCCAGGAGTACGCACGCTGCAACGAGCGCTGGCCGAATCATGCCGTTTCCTTCTTGTCGCGCTCACGGGAGTGGAAGATACTTCCGCAAGCAAACGTCCGTCGTCCAGTCGACATCTCCTGCAATCATGCCCGATAACTTCCGGGGCTGCTGCGCGATTCCCGATAAGGTGCCTTGAACCCCATGCAGTCGTCGACCGGCCACCTGGATAACGGTGAATCGACCAGTCCGTACTTCGAAGGTCCTTTCTGGACACTGTTCAACGCGCTGCCTGTCGGCGCGGTTCTGTTCGATCCGAAGAACGACGGTTTTCTCGAGTTCAACGACGCAGCCTGCCGGCAGCTCGGTTATACCCGGGAGGAGTTCGCGCGCCTGCGGGTCGGCGACGTGGACGCGGTGCGCAGCGGCGCCGAAATCCAGGCCGCGCGACAGCAGTTGCTGCCTGGCACGGCTCCTCAGCAGTTCCATACGCGCCAGCGGGCCGCCGACGGCAGTCTCCGCGAAGTGGACGTCACCCTTCAATGGCTCAGCATCGATGGGCACAATCTCGGCTATGCGGTCTGGCATGACGTCACCGATCGGGAACGCGCGCTCGGGGCGGTTCGGGCCCGGGAAGCGGATCTGGCACGGGTCCAGCAGATCGGCCGGATCGGCGGCTTCGAGGTGGACCTCCAGGCCGGATTCTCC
>JBBRJB010000674.1:0-1576 GCA_038220085.1 Burkholderiales bacterium | reverse complement strand
GCGCTCGTAGAACTCCGACCATTCCTTCATCCGGCCCCGATGGACATTGTGGGTGAGGTGGTCCACATAGGACAGACCGACTCCCGGCCACGCGGCATCCGCCTCGGCGGAATCCCGGTTGAGCGGCTCGAAGTCCACGTCGTAGATCGAAATGTCGCCGATGCCGCCGCTGCGGCCACCCTTGCCGTGCCAGCGGTCGACCAGGTAGATCAGCGAATCGCCGATGCCCTTGATTGCCGGTATATTGAGTTCCATCGGTCCTGAGCGGGTGTCGAACCCCCAGGCGCCGTGATCGAGGGCACGCTGGTAGGCGCCGGCCGCGTCCTGCACCCGAAACGCGATCGCGCAGATCGACGGTCCGTGCAGGCGAGCGAACCGCTGCGCAAACGAATCGGGCTCCGCGTTGACGATGAAGTTGATCGAGCCCTGACGGTACAGCAGGACGTTCTTGTGGCGGTGCTTCGCAATCGCCTTGAAACCGAGTTGCTCGAAGACCTTACCCATTGCCTCCGGATCCGGCGCGGCGTACTCGATGAATTCGAAACCCGCCGTGCCCATCGGGTTGTCCCAGGACTCAAAAGCCATGTCGCTCTCCTCTGCAGCGTACCGTTCTCGGCTCTTGATTGTAGTCGCGGGCCCGTCGCAGGTGGTCAGGCGGCCAGTCAGGTTGATCTGAAGAAGCGAATGCTTACTTCAGATCTCCGGCCAGTATCGCAAGGCTCTCAGCGTCCAGGGTGAGATGGGCAGGATAGTTGGTGTGGTCACAGCCGAGCTTGACGCTGGCGCCGGCCAGCACCGCCTGTTTCGCGGCCTGGCCGAACTCGAACCGCACGAAATGCACGGCTGAGGTCTTTTCCTCGTTCTCCCGGTCCAGGTCCTCATCCGCGATCGCGTAGACCCGCGGGTATCCTTCCACCTCGACGAAGAGGCGGTCCTCGACCCCGATCAGCCGGGCCAGTTCACGCTTGCGCTCGTTCGGATCCGGGTACTCGATCAGGACGGTCGCCTTCCAGTTGCTGCCGTCGGGAACCAGTGGCGCATAGGCGTCGATTTCTGCCTGGATCCCTTCTTCCTCGAAGATCTTCTCGATGCGCAGCATCTCCTGGATCTGAATGCGCACCGTCTGCTCGTCCTCGAACTGCAGATTCAGGTGCTCGCCGAGCCGGACGCTACGGCGGCGCCGATGCGCAATATGCTCAGCCTTGCTGGTCTTGCGCAGCTTGGAATAGGCCTCCAGCGACAACAGGCTCTCGGGGGTGATCGTCATCGGATTCTGCTCCAGTCGTTCCCAACGCCAGTCATTCGAGGCCGTACGCCAGGCGCACCAGGCTCAGGGGGTGGCTCAGCGAGCGCGCGGGCGTGCCCGCCTCGGCCATGCCCTGCGCGATATGGTGCCCTGCCAGGGCGCAGTCGCTCGCGATGTGATCCGGATCGTTCTTTGCCATGGACTTGAAGACCGGCCTGCCGATCTTCATCGCGTTGGCGTGAAAGCGCGTCTTGACGCCATAGGTGCCGGCATGACCGGAGCAGCGTTCCACCAGGTTCAGCGAGACGTCCACCGTCTGTCCGATCAGTT
>JBBRJB010000673.1:0-1577 GCA_038220085.1 Burkholderiales bacterium | reverse complement strand
TGCCGCCCTGGACCGGTCCGGCGGGCCGCGTGACGTTTCCCCCCGCAGCGGCAATCCGCTCGCAGGCGGCATAGGCGTCATCCACCTCGATTGCGATATGGCCGTAAGCCGAACCGAGGTCGTAACGGTCGACGCCGTGGTTGTAGGTGAGTTCCAGCACGGCATTGTCGGCCTCGGGGCCATAGCCGACGAAAGCCAGCGAATATTTCTGCTCGGGCCTTTCGGTGCTTCGAAGCAGCGACATGCCGAGGTTCCGGGTATAGAAGTCGATCGATCGTTGCAGGTCGCCGACGCGCAGCATGGTGTGAAGAATCTTCATGTGGTTCCTGATCAGGTCGGCAGCAGGCCGTCCGGGTAGCGGCGCAGCTCGTCGCGCGCGGTTTGATGGCCCGGCAGCAGCCGCTCGACTGTCGCCCAGAAGCGCGGGCCGTGGTTGAGTTCCTTCAGATGCGCGATTTCGTGCGCGACCACGTAGTCGACGATGTGCATCGGAAAATGGATCAGGCGCCAGCTCAGGAGGATCTTGCCCTCGGGGCTGCAGCTGCCCCAGCGGGTTCGCGCCGAGCTCAACGCCCATTCGCTCGGACTCTTGCCCAGGCGACGGGCGAAGGGCAACATCCGCTCGGCAAACAAGGCGCGGGCCTGCTGCTTCATCCAGCCTGTCACCTTGCTTTCGACCCACTGCGGGTCCTCCACGTCGGGCCCGGCGATCCAGAGTTCATTGCTGGCGAGCAGGAAGTGGGTGCGGCGATAGCGATCGGTATAGGGGCTGGTTCGAAGCACCACCCGATGGCCCAGGTAACGGATATGGCCGCCGTCGCAGTAGCGCGGGGCGGTTTTTGCGCGGGCACGCTCGTAGGCGCGCCACTCCGCCTGCTTGCTGAAGATCCATTGGTGCTTCTCGAGGATGGACGACTCGATCTCCCTGAGAGGCACCCAGGCCGGCGCCGTGATCGTGAGGCCCTTGCCGTCGATCTGGAATCCGATGGTCCGGCGCGCGGAGCGCCGCAGGTTGTAGCTCAGTTCATGCGGCATGGAGCCGCGCTGGATGATGAGGAAGCGGGGACGTTCGGCCAGGGGCCGGGAACGAAGAAGTGGAATCCGTGCAGATTTGCGCGTCAGTCTTTTCATGGGGGGCTCATACCGAAGTCCCCGTCAGCCCGAGACCTCTTGTGCGTCGATCGAAGTCCTGAGATTACCGTAATCCGCCGGACTGATCCTGCGCATTTCGGTCTCGATCCAGTGCTCGACCTCGCTTGTCAGCCCTTCCGGCGTCTTTCCGGCGCTTGGAATCGGTTTTCCGATGGAAACAGTTATCAACCCTGGTGTTTTGATAAATTTTTTCTTTGGCCACAGGCGCCCGGAGTTGACGGCGATCGGCACCACCGGCACCCCGGTTCGAATCGCCAGGCGCGCGCCGCCGCTCTTGTACTTGCCGCGCACACCCGCCGGAATCCGCGTGCCTTCAGGAAAGATGATCACCCAGCGCCCGCTGGCCAGCTGCGCCTCGCCCTGGGTCACGAGCGACTCGAATGCCACCCGCGTTTTTGCCCGGTCGATGTGAATCATCTTCAGGA
>JBBRJB010000672.1:0-1579 GCA_038220085.1 Burkholderiales bacterium | reverse complement strand
CTGCCCGGATGCCGGTCCAGCACCGCCGAGCAGCGCCGGCAGCGGGCCACGTCGCCGCGCCGCAGATCGGCGCGGCCGTACAGCGCGTCGCATCCTTCGCAGGCGATGACGTTCAGGACTTCACGCATTGATCGGTGATTGGAGCGGCGAAGGCAAGCATGTTACCTGCGAGCGGCCATGAGGCGAGATCAATCGCCGACGACCGGTAAGGTTCGTCGTGCGACACTCGGGAATCTCATCGGCTGGGGGAGGAACCGGACCATGGCGATCAGGGTGGGCATCGGTGGCTGGATCTTTGAGCCCTGGCGGGGCAATTTCTATCCTCCGGACCTGGCGCAGCGGCTCGAACTCGAGTACGCGAGCCGGCAGGTCACGGCAATCGAGATCAACGCCACCTATTACCGGACCCAGACGCCGGCGAGCTTTGCCCGCTGGCGAGACCAGACGCCGGATGACTTCGTATTCTCGCTCAAGGCCAGCCGCTACGCGACCAACCGGCGGGTGCTGGCCGAAGCCGGGGATTCGATCAGTCGTTTCGTGCAAAGCGGCATCGCGGAGCTCGGCAGCAAGCTCGGCCCCATCGTCTGGCAGTTCGCGCCCACCAAGCGCTTCGAGCAATCAGACTTCGAGGCTTTCCTCCGGCTGTTGCCCGATCGCCACGCCGGCCTGGTCCTGCAGCATGCACTGGAGGTCCGCCATGACAGCTTCCGGTCCCCGGACTTCGTCGCCCTGGCGCGCAAGTACCGGGCGGCGGTGGTCTACACCGACGCCGGGCAATTCCCGTCGATCGCCGATCTCACCGGCGTTATCGTCTATGCGCGACTGATGAGCGCGAATCAGCGCTTCAAGAGCGGCTATGCCCCCAAGGCGCTGGACAGCTGGGCCGACTGCTGCCGGGAGTGGGCCGAAGGACGCAACCCGTTGCCGGCTGACGCCGTCGGCGAGCGCAACGAGGGTAGTGACCGGCCACCGAAGGACGTGTTCGTGTACTTCATCAACGGCGCCAAGGAGCGTGCTCCGGCGGCTGCGCTCGGACTGCTCCAGCGGCTTTGAGGCGCGGCCAAGCTCGGCGCCGGTGTCGTGCAACAATTCAATGCCATCTCCACCTGAGGCCGGCCATGCGCAGCGAACGAGTCGATTTCCCCGGTCCGTCCGGGGCCCAGCTGGCGGCGCGGCTGGACCTGCCCGAAGGTCCGGTCCGGGCCGCCGCCCTCATCGCGCATTGCTTCACCTGTTCCAAGGACATTCCTGCGATCCGGCGAATCGCCGGTCGTCTGGCGGCGCACGGCATCGCAGTCATGCGTTTCGATTTCACCGGCCTGGGACATTCCGGCGGCGAGTTCGCCAGCACCAACTTCAGCTCGAACGTCGCCGACCTGGTCGCGGCGGCAGGTTTCCTGGCCGCTCGCGGCCTCGACGCGCAATTGCTGATCGGTCACTCGCTGGGCGGCGCCGCAGTGATAAAGGCTGCGGCGGAACTCGTGGCGGTGCGGGCAGTGGTCACCATCGGTGCGCCCGCGGATCCCTCGCATGTGGCGCACAACTTCGGCGGGCAACTGACGGAAATCCATCGCCAGGG
>JBBRJB010000671.1:0-1582 GCA_038220085.1 Burkholderiales bacterium | reverse complement strand
CCTGTCGGTGCGGGTGTGGAACAGCATGCTGACCATCGTCTTCGATCCCGCCCGGATCGGCTCGCTCGAGTCTTTCGAGCGCAGTTCCGCGGCCTTCGAGGACTGGGTCCGGTCCGCCACTGTGGCGCCAGGCTCGGACGGCATCAAGATGCCGGGAGACCCCGAGCGGGCCTCGCGCAAAGCGCGCGCCGGCGGGATCGTGATCGACCGCCAGACAGTGGCGCAACTGGATCAGGCGGCGGCCCAGGTGTCGGCCAGTCTGCCGGCGCTCTCGAGCCTCGGGCGCGGCTGACCGACCACCCAGCCATGGCGGCGCAGCGCGCGGGCAGCGAAGCCGGCTCGGGCAGCAGCCCCCCTGGGGGCGCGCCGCCGCGGGTCTTCACTTACCGGCGCAACATCTCGTTCGGGGATTGCGACCCGGCGGGAATCGCCTTCTATCCCAACTTCTACCGCTGGTTCGACGAAGCGGTGCATGCCCTGATGGATGAGATCGGCTGGGACTGGCGCCGGACCGCGAAGGAGTTTGGCTGGCTCGGGCTGCCGTGCGCGCAAGCCAGCGCCCGCTTCATCCGGCCGGTGACCCACGGTCAGACGATCCGGGTCGAGTCGCGCGTCACCGGGTTCGAGCCCCGTCGGATCGTGTTCGCGCACCAGGTGTTCCGCGACACCGTCCTGCTGTGCGAAGGCGAGGAGAAGCGGTTCGTCGGTGTGCCGCATCCCGACGACCCCGAGCGGGTTCGGGCTATCGACCCGCCGCCGGCGCTGCAACAGGCTCTGACAATGCCGCGGTAATCGCCCGGGTGTTGTACCGCATCATCGCCTGGTAGGTCGGGGCCGGCCCGTCGGGGGCGGACAGTCCGTCCGAATAGAGCGTGCCGGGACGGGCGCCGCCGGTCTCTTCACGGATACGCTCGATCAGGCGCGGATCCGACAGCCCCTCGACGAAGAACGCGCCGACCTTTTCCTTGCGTATCTGCCGGATCAGGCGACCGACCGCTGCCGCCGAGGGTTCGGATTCGGTGCTGATGCCGACCGGCGCGAGGAACCGGACCTGGTATTCGTGGGCGTAGTAGCCGAAGGCATCATGCGATGTGATGACCTTGCGCTGCGCCAGGGGTATCACTGCCAGGGTCGTACGGATCTCGCGGTCGAGTTCGTCGAGCATCGCACTGTAGCGCGCCGCATTGGCGCGGAAGACGTCGCACGCCGACGCCGCCACCCCGCACAAGCCGGCGGTCACGTTTTCGACATAGCGCTTCATGTTCGGCACGCTCTGCCAGGCGTGTGGATCCTCGCCCGCGGCCGGCGACTTGCGGCCGTGGTCGTGTCCATCTCCCGGCAGCGGGGCGATGCCGTGACTGGCGACAACCACCGGGCCGCGATAGCCGCTGGATCGGACCAGGCGGTCGATCCAGCCCTCGAATCCCAGGCCGTTACTGATGACCAGGCGTGCGCCGGCCAGTTGTCGCGCATGATTGGGACCGGGCTGGAACACGTGGACGTCGTTGCCCGCCGCCACCAGGCTGCTGACCTGCACCGCGGGGCCTCCAACCTGCGCCGCGATGTCCGCGAGCACGCTGAA
>JBBRJB010000670.1:0-1591 GCA_038220085.1 Burkholderiales bacterium | reverse complement strand
CCGGCTTTCCAGGATTGCCGCTGTCCTGCGGGTTGTTGCTTTCCGCGGGCGTCGCGCGGGCAACGCCGAATCGGATCTCCAGCGCGTTGATCGTTGCACCGTCGGCTGCCCGACGGCCGACGACATCGATGGTGACACCGTTACGCAAATCGGCGAGGCTGCCGCCCGCAAGCCTCGCGGTCAGCAGGTTCACCGTGACGCCCCGGAGCTTGAAGCGTCCGCCGACCAGGTCCAGGGCGTCGATCGGCCCGCTCAGGAAGATCTGCGGGCTGCTTTCGATCGCCTGGCCGCCATCGGCACGCTCGGACGCTGCGCGCCGGATCTCGACTCTGTCCGCAAACAGCACACCCCCGCGCAGGCGGCCGGTCACCCCGACCCGCTGGCCGAGGCCCACTTGCCCGCCGTTGTACTCGAAGACGGCGGCAGATGCGTCGACGGGAATCCGGTCGATGGCAAACGCTGCCGCGTTCGTGAATGTCGTGATCGGACCTTCGATGTCGATCTGGATAATGTCCTGCTCCGGCAGCGGCGGGGCTTCCGTCGCCGCCGCCAGCATCGGCCAGGTGCCGTCGGAGCGCGCAACAGTGCCAAGACGGACACGCGCCAGCCCGTCCTCGACCACGCCGGCCCGTTGGGCTTCATCAGTGCCCAGGGCCAGGTAGTCGATCCGCGCCGAGCCGATCCGGAAGCGGCGGTTGAGCGCATCCAGTTCCCGGACGATGCCGTGGAGGACGTAATCCTGTGCCCCGGGATGCAGGTCGACCCTCGTGGCGGTGTAGCGCCCGTCGCTGCCGGGCTCCAGGAATCCGTGGATCTCGAGCGTGCTGCCGGACGGCAGCCTCGCGATGGCGGACAGTCCGCCGGCCAGGTCGTCGCCATAGAGCGTGGCGGTGGTCACGGCAATCGTCTGGCCCAGCACACTCAGTTGGCCGGCGGCTGGATCGACGCCCTGCAGCGGACCGATGATCTCGGCCCCGTAGGTGATCTGGCTTGCCTTGCCTTCGCTATGGTATGGCGAACTCGGCCGCGCCTGCGTCAGCGCCGAGCCCTCGATCTGGACGACCATGCCGAGCTTCAAGTCGGCCGGAGTGCCTGGCGTTCCGTCCCTGTTGACCACTCGCGCCGCGCCGTCGTCGTACCGGATATCGTTCACCACGATCGATCCGAAACCGGTGATGGTGCCGACCGCGTAGGAACCCGTGCCACCGGAGTCGACGCCAGCAACATTCACCCCGCCGTCGCCGCACGACGCGAGCGCAAGGCTGGCGATCAGGATCAGTCGCGCCAGCAATCGGCGCTCGGGCTGCACACTCATTCTTGTTCCTCGGGGTCCGATTCGGGCCGCATCGGTTCGGTCCAGCTGAACAGTCCGATCCGAATCCGCTGATCCTGGACACGACCGAGCTTACGATCGGCCTCGATCAGAGTTTCCAGCGCCGGGACGGCTTCCCTGCGCAGCGACTGCCACTGGCGCGTCATGGTGTCGCGAAACCGGTGAATCGATTCCGCCGACAACTCATCGGCGAATATCGCCTGCTCGAAATTCTCGCGGCCGTCGCCCACCACGTTCGAGACGGCAGCCTGCAGGTGA
>JBBRJB010000669.1:0-1600 GCA_038220085.1 Burkholderiales bacterium | reverse complement strand
ATTGGCGTTGTGGGGGGTCCTAGCCCTTCGATGTATTGGGCTCCGGCCCATCCTCAGGAGACCAAGCTTGATCGATCGGTGCATCGCATGCCAGTCGCGTCGGCGGTCGCTCTTTCTGCTCGCGGTCGGTGGCTTGGCGGGCCTTCCTGGCCGCGGGATCATGGCCGAGGTGCCCGCGCTCTCGTCCGCTCCGGCGGATGCCGCGATAGCGCCGGGCTGGCGCAACCAGCCCTTGCCCAAGGTCGAGCGCGAGAACGAATTCTCGCTCGTGACCGAGGAGGGGCGTCGCGTGGTCCGGATACAGTCCGCCTCCTCGGCTTCGTCCTGGACCAGCGAGGTCGACGTGGATCCGACGCAGACACCGGTGCTGCAATGGCGCTGGAAGGTGTCGCGGTCCCTGCCGGGATCGGACTTGAAGCTCAAAGCCGGCGACGACTATGCGGCAAGACTCTATGTCTTCTTCGACCTGCCTTTGGATCGGCTTTCGCTGGGAGACCGGCTGAAAATCCAGGCTGCCCGTCTGTTGTCGGGCGCGGAGGTGCCTGCGGCGGCGCTGTGCTACGTCTGGGGGCACGGCCAACCGGTGGGAACGACCGCCTGAAATCCGTATACCGACCGGGTGCGGATGATCGTGGTGGACGGTGGCGATGCACAGGCGAATCAGTGGCGCGAGGTCAGCCGCAATGTCGAGCAAGACTGGGCGGAGGCCTTCGGCGGCCCGGTACCGCGGATCAAAGGGGTGGCAATCGGCGCCGATACCGACAATACCGCGGACACCGTCACCGCGTGGTTCGATGATTTGCGTTTCACCAGGGTTTCATGAATGGCGGCCGTGTCATGTTTTCCGGTTTGCAACGTCTAATACACATAGAAGAACGGGAATCGAGCGCAACAGGCCGTTTGGACCATCAACAGGGAAGAAAGGAAACATCATGAAAACCGATCGCAGCGAAGTGAAGGAGCCGGTTCGCAGTGTCCTGAACGAGGGCGGGCCGCGCATGACACGTCGGGAGTGGCTGGGCAGGAACTTGCTGGGGCTCGGGGCAGTGGTCGCAACGGGTGGTGGACTGTCCCTCTATGCTCCCCGCGCCAGGGCGGCCATCGACGCGGTCAGGATTCCTGCGCCCGCCGTCAGCGCCAAGGATCCATCGGCCGGCGTTACCGGCAAGGCGCAGCAGGTCGTCCTGGCCGGCGGTTGCTTCTGGGGCGTGCAGCTGGTGTACCAGCACGCGCGCGGGGTGATCGAAGCGTTGTCCGGGTATTCCGGCGGCACCAAGGAGACGGCGAACTACGAGGACTCGAGCACCGGCGATACCGGCCATGCGCAGTCGGTGCAGGTCACCTTCGACCCGGCGAAGATTTCGCTCGCCGAACTGCTGCACATCTATTTTTCGGTCGCGCACAATCCCACCACGGTGAATCGCCAGCACATGGACATCGGACCGCAATACCGGTCGGCGATATTCACGGATGATGCCGAGCAGAAGGCGTTTGCCCGTCAATACATCGCCCAGCTGGAGGCGGCCAAGGTGTTTCCCGATCCGATCGTCACGCAACTCAATCCGCTGGGCACTTTCTATACGGCCGAGGCCTACCATCA
>JBBRJB010000668.1:0-1603 GCA_038220085.1 Burkholderiales bacterium | reverse complement strand
CGAAGAACCCGAATTCACCTGGGAGATCACAGACAAGGCAGCCGAATTGAAGGCTGCCGCCGGCCTTTAAGGCCGGGGGCAGCCTTCAATGAGCCGGCTGCTCAGCCGGCTCGGCGCGAAGCGCCGCGGCTGCCTTGGGGCCGCCGCCGGGATCTGAATAACCGTACTTCAGCGGCCCGGCTGACAGGGATTGTCGGCCGGCATTACAATCAGGATCTGTCGAGAAGCGTTGCGACTGGGCCGGAGTCAGCGATTCCGTCCAGCCAGGCTCGGCAGATTGAATCTGGAACGACGCTTGCACCCCTTATCCGGATGCAAGCGTTTTTTTTCGCCCGCCGCATTCGCATTCGAGTTCGCAGCGATCGGGCAGGCAGCCCGGATCGATGCCGTCAAAACCGGAGAGAACCATGAACGCACCTACCAAGCACGAAACATTCACCGATTACCGGATCGCCGACATCAAGCTGGCCGACTGGGGCCGCAAGGAAATCCGCATCGCCGAGACCGAGATGCCAGGGCTGATGGCCATCCGGCAGGAATTCGCCGCCAGCCAACCGCTCAAGGGCGCGCGCATCACCGGCTCGCTGCATATGACCATCCAGACCGCGGTGCTGATCGAGACCCTGGTCGCGCTTGGCGCGCAGGTTCGCTGGGCCTCCTGCAACATCTTCTCGACCCAGGACCATGCGGCCGCTGCTATCGCTGCCAGCGGCGTGCCGGTGTTCGCGGTGAAAGGCGAGACGCTTGAGGACTACTGGAACTACACCCACAACATTTTCGAGTGGCAGGACGGCAAGCCGTCGAACATGATCCTGGACGACGGCGGCGACGCCACCTTGCTGCTGCACCTGGGCGCGCGAGCCGCCAAGGATGCCAGCCTGATCGCCAACCCCAAGAGCGAGGAAGAGACCTGCCTGTTCGCTGCAATCAAGGCGAGGCTCGCCACGGATCCCGGCTGGTACCAGAAGCAGCTGGATGCGGTCGTCGGCGTCACCGAAGAGACCACGACCGGCGTGCACCGCCTGCAACAGATGTCCGCGCGCGGTGAACTGAAGATGCGGGCGATCAACGTCAACGACTCGGTCACCAAGAGCAAGTTCGACAACCTCTACGGCTGCCGCGAGTCGCTGGTCGATGCCATCAAGCGGGCCACCGACGTCATGATTGCCGGCAAGGTCGCCGTCGTCGCGGGCTACGGCGACGTCGGCAAGGGTTCGGCGCAGGCACTGCGGGCGCTTTCGGCCCAGGTGTGGGTCACGGAGATCGACCCGATCTGTGCGCTGCAGGCGGCCATGGAAGGTTATCGCGTCGTCACCATGGAGTACGCCGCCGACAAGGCCGACATCTTCGTGACCGCCACCGGCAACCGCGACATCATCACCCACGATCACATGGCGAAGATGAAGAACGAGGCCATCGTCTGCAACATCGGTCACTTCGACAACGAGATCGACATCGCCTCGCTGGAGGACTGCACCTGGGAGAACATCAAGCCCCAGGTCGACCACATCGTGTTCCCTGACGGCAAGCGCATCATCATGCTGGCCGAAGGGCGGCTGGTGAACCTCGGCTGCGGCACCGGGCACCCCTCCTTCGTGATGAG
>JBBRJB010000667.1:0-1609 GCA_038220085.1 Burkholderiales bacterium | reverse complement strand
GCCGACGTCCGACTGGCCGAGGTCGATCTTCTTGGCGCTGTCGGCGGAACCGCTGCCTCGCAGTACCGTCAGGTCGAGCCCTTCCTCCTGGTAGTAGCCATTCTTCATCGCCAGGTAGATCGGCGAATGGTCGGCCAGATGGAACCAGTTGAGCTGCAGCTGGATCTTGTCCGCCGCCTGCGCCGCCAGCGACATCGTCAGCAAGGCAGCGGCGGCGAGCAGGGCGCCCGTTCGCCCCGGCCCCCGCCGGAAGTCTGCCGGCCGTGATCCGGCCTGCGCGCCGGCCTGCCCGTCGGCCATCAATGCCGGGTCCTGTCCCGGGAAACGCCCGAGGTTCGGTCTCGTTGCCTGCTTCATGTCTCGCTCCTGTATGTAGTGTCCAGCCTGTAGTGTCCAGCCTGTGATGTCCAGCCTAGCCGGTGGTGTCCTCGCGATGGGCCCAGGGCGCAACCAGCCGCTCGACGGCGACCACCACGCCGTAGAGCACGAGTCCCAGGACCGAAATCAGCATCAGCGAGGCGAAGATGGACGCGGTCTCCATGGTCACCCCCCCGGTGATGATGAGCGAGCCCAGCCCGCGTTCGGAGGCGACAAACTCGCCTACCAGCGCGCCGATGACGCTCATCGTGGCATTGAGCTTGAGGCCGACGAAGATGTAGGGAATGGCGTTCGGGAACCGGATCTTGCGAAGCACCTGCCAGCGGCTCGCGCGTAAGGTGCGCACCAGGTCCAGCATTTCAGGTTCGGCGGCGGCAAGGCCGACGGCGGTATTGACCACCATTGGAAAGAACGCGATCGTGGTGCCGATCAGGATGTTGGGCCAGATCCCGTATCCGAGCCAGACCACGAACAGCGGCGCCAACGCGATTTTCGGCAGGGTGTTGAACAGGATCAGCACCGGCATGACGGTCCGCAGCAGCATGTCGTTCCAGACCACGACTATGGCGAGCAGCACGCCGAGTACGGCCGACAGCGCGAAGGCGCCCAGCACCGCATAGAGGGTGGCCAGGAAGTTATTGGTCCACTGGTAATTGGCGTCGAAAAGCTTCTGCGCCGCCGACCAGGGCGTCGGCAGGATGTACTCCTTGACGCCGAGGCCGACCACCGCCACCTGCCAGGCGAGCACGAGCGCGCACATCACCAGAACGCTGGGGAGGTAATAGACGACGCCGGCGAGCAACCGGCTCAGGACGCCTGGCTCCGCAGACCTAGTCATCTGCCTGTCGGGCGGCCTTGCCGGCCCCGTCATGCGTCATCGCGCGCATGGTCGCCCAGTCCGGCGCCGCGCCGCTGGCGAATCCGATGCACCCGAGCGAGCCGATGGCAAGCGTCCCGTCCCGGATTCTCACCCGAACCGCGCCGTGACTGCGTTCATACAGGTCGGGGTGTGCCGCCAGGAAGGCATCCTGCTCGGCCTTGGGCAGGCCGGCCATGCCGTTGACGTAGTGGTGGCCGTTGCGCTCGACATGGCGCACGCCCATCAGGGACACCAGGGCCAGGTCCTGCTGCAGCGCAAGCCCGGCCTGGATGGTGAGGTCTTCGGCGCTCATCAGGTAGCGCGGATTGGTGGGATCGATCGCCTCGTCATGGCCCTCCTCCCGGTTCCACT
>JBBRJB010000666.1:0-1609 GCA_038220085.1 Burkholderiales bacterium | reverse complement strand
AGACCGTTCATGGTGATGAACATCACGTCGTCGGCCAGCGAGGCGATCGAGGTGTGGCTGCCGCCGTCGTAGATCATCTTGTCGTAGATCTCGTCGGCGAACACCACCAGCTGGTGCTGGCGCGCGATCTCGATGATGCCCTTGAGGATATCGTCGGGATAGAGGGCGCCGGTCGGATTGTTCGGGTTGATGATCACGATCGCCTGGGTGCGATCGGTTATCCGCGCACGGATGTCGTCCAGGTCCGGCAACCAGCCGGCGCCTTCGTCGCAGTGATAGTGAACCGGCCGGCCGCCCGACAGGCTGACCGCAGCAGTCCAGAGCGGATAATCCGGCGCCGGAATGAGGACTTCGTCGCCGTCGTCCAGCAGCCCGTTCATCGCCATGACGATCAGTTCGCTGACGCCGTTGCCGATGATGATGTCGTCCAGTTCCACGCCGGCGATAGCCTTGACCTGCGTGTAATGCATGATCGCCTTGCGGGCGGCGAACAGGCCCTTGGAGTCGGAATAACCGGAGGCCGCCGGCAGGTTGACGATCACGTCGTGCCGCACCTCGTCTGGTGCATCGAAACCGAACGGGGCCAGGTTGCCGATATTCAGCTTGATGATGCTGTGGCCTTCGTCTTCCAGCTGGCGCGCGCGGGCCATCACCGGGCCGCGGATGTCATAGCAGACGTTGGCGAGTTTTGCGGACTTGCTGACCGGCTTCATGGGCAATCCATGGGAGTTTGGAGGCGCTGCGCACAGGCCATGGGCTAAAATGGCGAGGAGTCGCTACAGGAGGCGCCTGGGAGTCTGTCGGAGTATAAATCGGGGTCATGATTCATACTCCGACAGACTCCTCGGATAATGTACCGTAGATTCAACGGCTTGCCGTCCCCCGCGGCGCGTTAGACCCAATGAAACTGCACCCCAACCAGAATCCCGCCCTGAACACCGTGACCGGGTACGGCGAGGGTTACTTCGAGATCAACCAGGTCAGGCACGAGGGCGCGCTGCTGCTGGCGCCCGAGGGCGAAGTCCGCCGCTGGGAGGTCGCGGGGTTTGAATCCCTGACCGCGTCCGATTTCGAGGCCCTGCTGCAAAAGCAGGCCGAAGTGGTCCTGCTGGGCACGGGCACCCGGCACCGGATGCCTCACCCCAGGCTGACGGCAGCGCTGACGCGAGCAGGCGTGGGCGTCGAGGCGATGGATTCGTCAGCGGCCTGCCGCACCTACAACATCCTCATGGGCGAGGGGCGCCGCGTGCTGGCGGCGCTGCTGCCATACTGACCGTGACCAACCCGATTTCCGGGACCGAGCCCGCGGCGCGCCCGGACCGGCTTTCGGGCACGTATCCGAAGTACTCGATTTCGTAAGTGAGATCTGACAATGCCGTTGCCCAAAGCACCCTCCCGTCCCGCCACCATGCTCGACATCCGCGAAGCGTCCAAAGCCAGGGCTGCCAAGCCCAAGCCTGCCCGCGCTTCCAGCCGCAAGTCCTCGCCAAAGGAGGAAGACCTGCCGACGGCTCAGATGCTGACCGACGCGACCACCATGCCGCTGCCGCGGGAGTTACCCGCTCTGCGTCCGGAAACCCGCACCGGGGAAAGGCCGCGCGCGCGCCTG
>JBBRJB010000665.1:0-1613 GCA_038220085.1 Burkholderiales bacterium | reverse complement strand
CTTTATCCAGGGCCACGGCGAGCGCCTCTGGCGAACCATCCGGCTCGGCGTGCTGACCTCACTGATCGGATTCAGCGCACTATTGTTCTCCGGCTTCCCGGGACTGGCGCAACTGGGCCTGTTCGCGGTCACCGGCATCCTGACGGCGGCACTGGTCACCTGGGGGGTGCTGGGGCCGACGGTCCGACAGGCGCCGGTGGCCGTGCCGCCCCGCCTGGCACGCTTTCTCGGGTCGGCCCTTCCGGTCATGCGCAGATACCACCGCTTGACCCCGATCGCCGCGGTCGCCGCGCTGGCCCTGGCCGCCGCACTGTCGGCACGCGGGCACGAACTCTGGGAACCGAGCCTGTCCGCCCTCAGTCCGATCGGCGAGGCGAGCAAGGCGCTCGACACCACCCTGCGCAGCGACCTGAAGGCCCCGGACATGCGCTTTGTGGTGGCGGTGACCGCGACCGGCGCCGACCAGGCCCTTGCCGGTGCCGCACGCGCCGGCAACCTGCTGCAGCCGCTGGTGGAAGGCGGCATCCTGGGTGGTTTCGATTCGCCCTCGAAGCTGCTGCCGGACCGCGACACCCAGCGCCGGCGACAGGACCTGCTGCCGGAGCCCGCGCCACTGCGGGCGCTGGTCGAGGATGCCACCGGCGGCACCCCGCTGAAGGCGGACAAGCTTGCGCCTTTCGCCGCGGACGTCGCGCAGTCGCGCCAGCTCGCGCCGCTGGGGCTCGACGATATCGCAGGAACGGCGCTCGGGCTCGGTGTCGATGCGATGATGGTGTCGACGCCGCACCGTACCACCGCAATCCTGCCGCTACGGCCACCGGCAGCAGGCCCCCACTCCGGAAACATCGATGCAACGGCGGTGCGCGCCGCGCTGACCGGCTACCCTGGGCCCGGCGCAATCCACCTGGTCGACATCAGGTCCGAATCCGAGGCGCTCTACAAGCAGTACCTGGACGAAGCCCGGCTGCTGTCGGGAGCGGGCGTCGCGCTGATCGTCGCGGTCATCGCCCTGTTCCCGTCGCGTCCGGCGGCCGGCACCCGGCGGCGGCTCTACCGCGTGGTCGTACCGATCGGTGCGGCCCTGATGTGCGTCGTCGCCGGACTGGCGGCGGCCGGAATCGGACTGACTATCTTGCACCTGGTCGGGCTGCTGCTGACCGTGGCGGTCGGCTCCAACTACACCCTCTTCTTCATCGACAACGACGATGACGACCCCCGGTTGCTGGCGTCCCTGACCCTGGCCAATGCCACGACGACCGTGGGCTTCGGCGTTCTCTCCTTTGCCAGCGTGCCGGTCCTCAATGCGATCGGCATGACCGTCGGTCCGGGCGCCTGGCTCTGCCTGATGTTTGCCGCAATGCTCAGCCACCGACGCGCGCACGCATGATGCAACCGCCGGACCGCTTCGAAGGACCCGCCCCACGACGCTGGACACCGAGCCCAACGATGCGCGTCTCGCTCTGGTTGCACCTGGCGTCGGCGCTGGCTCTGGCCGGCGTGGCGATCCAGGCGGCGGTGACCGGCGGGCTCTCGGCGATTGCCGCCAACGTCCTGGCGCTGGCTGTCGTGGCGCTGGTGCTGGACCATGTCGTGCTGACCGCCGCCGGCCTCTG
>JBBRJB010000664.1:0-1616 GCA_038220085.1 Burkholderiales bacterium | reverse complement strand
GGATGCTGGCGCCGCTGATCGGTGTGTTCGCCCTCTCCTGCCTCATCCCGTTCATCGGCAACGACTACTGGCTTCTGATCGCCTCCCGCGCCGCCATCTACTGGGTGCTGATCGCCGGGCTGAACCTGGTGGTCGGCTTTGCCGGTCAACTTGCAATCGGCTGGGTAGCCCTGCTCACGCTCGGCGCCTACACGACCAGCGTCCTGGTCGCCGGCAATGTGTCTGCGCCGCTACCGCCGTTGCTCGCCCTCGGGATCGCCGCAATTGTCGGCGCGGCGTTCGGGGTGATCGTCGGCCTGCCGGCGCTGCGGCTGCGGACTTTCTACTTCGCGATCACGACTCTCGGCTTCTCCACGATCCTGACCCAGGTTGTGCTCGCGTGGCAGGGGGTCACTGGCGGCGGCATCGGCGTGGTCGGACCCGTCCTGCCGGCACCGTTCGACACCGCGTCCGGCTTTTATTACTTCTGCCTGGCGGTGGCAGCCCTGTGCACCTGGATGACCTTCAATATCTCGCAGAGCCGTTTCGGCCGCGCCCTTGTCGCCGTGCGTGATTCGGATGTTGCCGCGGAGGCCACAGGCATCTCCAAGCCCCGCCTGCTGGTGACCGTGTTCCTGTTCAGTGGCGCGGTCGCTGCGATCGCCGGCGGCCTGTTTGCCAGCCTGCAGACCTACATCACGCCGGAAGCGTTCACGTTCGATCTGTCGGTGCTGTTCTTCATCGCCGTGCTGATCGGCGGTCGGGGATCGATCCTGGGCCCCTTGCTCGCCACGATCATCCTGACGCTGCTGCCGGAAATCGCAGCGCCGCTTGCCCGCTGGTCCACCTTCCTCTACGCGCTGCTGCTGCTGGCGATCGTCCTGGTCGCGCCGGGTGGGATTGCAGCGCTGCTCGATTTCGAGAGCCGCAAACCGCTGCAACAGCACCGGGTGATCATCCCGCAACCTGCGCTGCTGCAGCAATTACTCGGGTCGGATCAAGCACGGGACCGCATCCAACTGCGCAACATTGTGTTGAGCTTCGGTGCGGTCCGCGCCGTGGACGGCGTCAGCCTCGACATCCGTCCGGGCCAGGTCCACGGCCTGATCGGACCCAACGGCAGCGGCAAGACCACGATCTTGAACGTGATCTCCGGCTTTTATGCGCCTGAGCCGGGCGAGATGCGCATCGGCGACTCTGTTCTGCCCGGCGGGGCACCAGAATCCCGTGCCATGCGCGGCATCGCACGGACCTTTCAGACCCCTCGGATCATCGGCGAAGCCTCGGTGCTGCAGAACGTCCAGATCGGGGGCAACATCCGGGCGAGCGGGACCTTCGTCGAATCCCTGCTCTCGTTGCCGCGCCATCGCCGCGATGAATCGACGCTGGAGGCGGACGCTTTACTGGCTTTGCGCATCGTCGGATTGGAGGCGCTCGCCGGGATCCGGGCGGATCGGCTGCAGCACAGCGAACTGCGCTTCATGGAAATCGCCAGGGCGCTCATGGCCCGGCCCGCCTTCCTGCTGCTCGACGAACCGGCCGCAGGACTCGCCGCGGACGAGATCGATCGTCTCGGCAAGCTGATCAAGGACATCAGTCGGCGGGGCACCGGCGTGCTGCTCGTCGAGCACCATGCC
>JBBRJB010000663.1:0-1638 GCA_038220085.1 Burkholderiales bacterium | reverse complement strand
CTGGTTCGCTATGACCGGGAATTCCAGATCGAGCCGGCCCTGGCAACCGGCTGGACGATGCAGTCGCCGACCGACTGGCGATTCACCCTTCGCAAGGGCGTCAAGTTCCACGATGGCTCGCCGTTCAGCGCGGAGGACGTCCTGTTCTCTTTCGAGCGGCTGAAGGAATCCAACAGTTCCATGGCCGTGAATATCAACGGCATCAAGGAAATCCGCAAAGTCGACGATCACACCGTCGACCTGATCCTGGAACGGCCGGTGCCGGTGCTGTTGCGGAACCTGATCGATTTTCGCATTGTCTCCAAGTCCTGGGCCACAAAGAACAAGTCCGAAAAAGCCCAGGATCTGAAGAGCAAGGAAGATACTTTCGCCTCGCGCAATGCCAACGGCACCGGTTCCTACATTATCAGATCCTGGGAACCGGAACAGCGGGTGGTGATGGAAAAGAATCCGACCTGGTGGGACCAGATCTCCGGCAACGTCGACAAGGTCATCTACACGCCGATCAGGCAGGACGCGACCCGGATCGCAGCCCTGCTTTCCGGAGAAGTGGATCTGGTGACCGATCCGCCGACCGATGAAATCTCCAGGCTGCGGCAGAACAAGGCGCTGAAGGTTCTCGACGGCCCGGAGACACGAACGATCTTCGTGGGCCTGGACCAGTTTTCCGAAGAACTCAAGTACAGCAACGTCCGGGGCAGGAACCCGTTCAAGGACATCCGGGTGCGGCATGCGCTGAGCCTCGCCATCGACGCCGATGCGATCAGGCGGAATACGATGCGCGGGCTCTCCATTCCCGCCGCCATCCTGGTTGCTCCCGGCGTGAACGGCTGGAGTCGCGACTTGGACAAGCGCGAGCCAGTCGACCTCAAGAGAGCCAAGTCCTTGCTGACCGAAGCCGGCTATCCGGACGGATTCGAGTTCACGCTCGACTGCCCGAACAACCGCTATGTCAACGACGAGGAAATCTGCGAAGCGCTGGCTGGCATGTGGGCGCGCATCGGCGTGAAGGTCCGGCCGAACCCGATGCCTTTCGCCAACTACATTCCCAAACTCGACAAGCTCGACACGAGCGCCTATATCCTGGGATGGGGCGCCACCACCTATGACGCGCTGAACAGTCTTCAGTCACTGGTGCGCACCCGCACCAACGGTTCGGATGGAAGCTACAACCTCGGGCGCATCAGCAATCCCAAGATCGATGCGCTGATCGACGCCGCGAAGTCCGAGTCCGATCCCATCAAGCGGGACGCGATGCTCAACGAGGCGTTACGGTTGACCGCGATCAACGACTACTACCTGCCGATCCACCACCAGGTTCGGCCATGGGTGATGAAGAAGAGCGTGACCACGGTGCATCGGCCGGACGACCGACCGGAGTCTCGATTCGTCGTAATAGATAACTAGTTGATGCGTTCGCTCCGGTTCCCATCAGTGCGCCGAAGGCGTCATATCTGGCGTCCGGACGGCAGGGGCCGCCATGAGTGGCAGCGCGAAGCTGAAGGTGCTGCCATGTCCGGGCCCGGCGCTGAGCGCCTGAACCCGACCACCATGCAGGCCGACGATGCTCTTGACCAGGGCAAGGCCGATGCCGAGCCCTCCTTCCGAGCGGCTGGGACTGCGGTGACCCTGGGTGAA
>JBBRJB010000662.1:0-1645 GCA_038220085.1 Burkholderiales bacterium | reverse complement strand
GTTGCCGCCGGCGATGAACTGCCGGCCGAACTCCAGTTCATAGCGGTGGACGATGCGGCCTGGCGAGGGCGACATCACCAGCAGGTGGGTGGCCAGGAACAGGGCCTCCTCGACGTCGTGCGTGATGAAGAACACGATCTTTTTTTCGGCGTCCCAAAGGCGGATGATGGTTTCCTGGATCTGTTCGCGGGTGAGTGCGTCGAGTGCGCCCAGCGGCTCGTCCATCAGCAGCACTTCGGGATTGGAAGCCAGGGCGCGGGCAATGCCAACGCGCTGCTGCATGCCGCCCGAAAGCTGGTAGACCGGATAGTCCGCGACCTTCTCGAGCCCGACGGCCGTCAGTTTCTGAAGCGCAATGCGGCTGCGCTCGGCCTTGGGCATGCCCCGCATCCTGAGCCCGAATTCGACGTTCTCGATGACGTTGAGCCACGGCAGCAGGGCATGCTTCTGGAACACGACGCCCCGGTCGGAGCCGGGGCCGGTGACCGGCCTGCCGTCGAGCAGGATGCGCCCGTCGGTCGGCGCCAGGAATCCAGCGATGCAGGACAGCAAGGTCGTCTTGCCGCAGCCGGAAGCGCCGATCGCGACCACGAAATCGCCAGAGCTCATCCGCAGGTCGACCGCGGTCAGCGCCTGGGTGGAGCCGCCTCCCCGCGCGGCGAAGCTGACGCTCAGGGCCTGCAGATCGAGTGTGCTCACGAAGCCTCCGGGGTGGGCGACTCTATTTCGCAGCGGCTTCGACGTAGCTCGGGTTGACGCCCACTGAATAGTCCGGGAGCACGGACTGGATGGTCCCCTGGCTCTTCAGGAAGGCGGACGTTTCCGCCAGCGACTTGGCCGCGCCGCCGTCCTTGCCGCCCCCGAGCCAGTTCTTGCTGGCCTGCTCTTTGATCGACGGGAACTCGTAGAGCGCGAGCGAGGCGGGTACGTCCGCCTCCTTGGCGCCACTGATCTCCGCAACGGCCTTGACCTGGGGCGAGCCGGCGGCCCACTTGGACTTGTTGTCACGGTAGTCCGCATCCGCTGCAGCGAGCACCTGGATGAACTGGGTCACGAACTTGCTGTGCGCCTTGGCCCACTCGGTATTGGCGACCACACCATCGAAGGTCGCCTTGCCGGTCTGCTTGGCGATCTCGCCGGAGGTGATCAGCGGCTTGCCGGTCGCCTTGATGCGTGAGAGCACCGGTTCCCAGATGAAGGTGGCGTCGATGTCGCCGCGCTCCCAGGCCGCCGCGATCTCGGGCGGCCTCAGGTTGAGCACCTTGACGGAGGAGGGATCGACCTTGGCCATTTCCAGCGCCACCATCGTGTGGAAGTGCGTCGTCGAGGTGAAAGGCACGCCGATCTTCTTGCCTTTCAGGTCAGCCAGGGTATTGACGCCGCTGCCGTTGCGTGCAACCAGCACCTCGGCCGCGCCGATGTCGTCCAGGATCCAGACCAGTTGCACCGGCAGCCCTTGCGACAAGGCTGCGGCGATCGGCGCGGAGCCGGCTTCGCCGATCTGCACCTGGCCGGACGCCATCGCCCGGATCACATCGCCGCCACCGCCGAATTTGCGGTAGTTGATCTTGTAGCCGGTGACTTTCTCCAACTCCTTGGTGGCATGCGCGTAGCGCCAGGGCACCATCATGTCCTGGTGCGCAAT
>JBBRJB010000661.1:0-1665 GCA_038220085.1 Burkholderiales bacterium | reverse complement strand
ATTGCGCAGGACCATGTTGAAGTTGTGATTGCCGCCGAAGGTGTGGTTCCACGGCAGCCAGTCGACGATCACCGGTGGCGTGCGCGCCAGGAAAGGCCAGACCTGCAGTTTCGCCTGCTGGCTGGCGCACAGCATGCGCTGCGTGTTGATCACGCCCTTCGGAACGCCGGTCGACCCCGAGGTGAACAGGATCTTCGCGATGGTGTCGGGTCCGACCGAGCGAAAGGCGCGATCGACCAGGTCCGCGTCAGTCGTCGCAAGCAGGGCAGGGTAGCCGATGTCCGCGGACGCGCTGTCGGCTGCGCCGTCTATCAGGATCGCGCCATGGCTGTCGGCGATCGCCGCGAGCGCCGGCGCAAAGCGCTCAGCGGATGCGGCAAAGATCGCCCCGGGGGCTATCGTGCGCACGATCTCCTTGAGCTTGGCATGGTCCTGGGAAAGCAGCGAATAAGCCGGCGACACCGGAACTGCCGGCACACCCACCTGCATCGCGGCCAGCGTCAGCAGGGCGTGTTCGATCGAATTGTCCGACAGGATCATCAGCGGCCGATCGGCCCCGAGCCCGTGTCCGAGCATCCAGGTGGCCAGCGCCCTGACCTGCGCCAGGGCCTCACCGTAAGTGACCTGCCGCCATCCCGCGGCCTGCCGCTCGGCCAGGAACACCCGGGTGGGGGCCTCATCCGTCCAGCGCAACAGCCACTCGCCGACCGCCCGGGAATAGGGTTGCAACGCCACTTCCGAGCGCGCCAGCTGGCTGCCGTCGGCGCGACGGGTCACCGAGACGGCGGGTGCGGCGAACAGGCCGCCGGAGTCAATCGCGCTCATCGGCGCTGTCCTGGTCGAGGGTCGCGAATCGCTGCGGCAAGGTCAACTCCAGCAGTTCGAGGTCGTTGGAGCGGTCGATCACGTTGTGCGGCACGCCCGCCGGCTGGGTAATGCACTCGCCCGCGCGCACCACGAACTCGCCGGGGACGTCGCGGTAGCGGAAGGTGATGTGACCTCGGACGACGAAGACCGCATGGACGTCCATGTCATGCCAGTGCCAGCCGGTCTGTCCCTCGAAAGGCTGGGTGGATCGAAGGTGTCGCAGGCCGACCCGGCCATCGGTTGCCGCGCCGACCGCCAGTTCGCGGTAGGCGTTGCCGGGAAGCAGCCCATCCGGCTGCCATGGCGTGGACTGGATCGTATCCACCTTGACCTGCCTGCCTTGCTGGCCGATTTCCAGGGGTCCCGCGTACCGAGTCGTCATGCTGTCTCCTTCGCAGATTGCTCCTCTTGCCTGCCGTGAGTCTATTCCACGGATGGCAGCAGTCGGCCCCGTCGCTTCGATGCACCTTACTGCCGGCCGACGCTCACGGGAAGGGGGCAGGGCCGAAAATTTGCAGTAAAGTGCGCTTTTGTCCTCCTTGCGGGTACTGGTCGTGCGAGCAACAGATGAATGACAGAGATGCCACCGGCCTCGAACCGGCGCCTGCGGGCACCGTCGCGGACGAGGGCAAGAATCCGCTACTGGTGGCGCTCGGTGAGCGCGTCCGCACGCTGCGGGCAAGCCGGGGCCTGACCCGCAAGGCTGCCGCCGTGGCAGCGGACGTCTCGGAACGGCATTTCGCCAACCTCGAGTACGGTATCGGCAATGCGTCGATCCTCGTCCTGCAGCAGGTGGCC
>JBBRJB010000660.1:0-1675 GCA_038220085.1 Burkholderiales bacterium | reverse complement strand
CCAGCCAGTCCGCCTCACGGCCGGCCACCGCGATCTCGGCGCCGCCGGTCGCGATTTCGTGGAGGTTCACCGTCAACGCGGCCCGTGCCGCCGACTGGCGGCGGCCGGCCGAGCGGGCCGACCACCGGGTCAGCCACGGGGCGGCGACCCCGCCGAGCAGCAGCATCACTGCCAGTGCGAGCCCGGCCACCGGCAGGATCAGGGTGGCGATGCCCACGCAGACCAGGCTGGACGCGATCGCGATCAGTGGTGGTGCGAGGCCCCTCAGGTAGAGGTCCTGGAGGCGGTCGACGTCTCCCACGAAACGGCTGAGAAGGTCAGCTTTGCGCGATCCGTCGAGGCTGCCTGGAACCAGTGGCACCAGCCTTTCGAAGAACTTGCGCCGCAGGTCGGTCAGGGTCCGGAAAGCGAGGTCGTGGGAGCTCAGCCGTTCGCCGTAACGGAGCAGAGCGCGGGAGATGCCGAAGAAGCGGACTGCGACGATCGCCACGGTCAGGGACAGGATCTCCGGCCGTTCAGCAGCCCGGCTGATCAGGTAGCCGGATGCCGTGAACAACCCGACAGCAGCCAGTACCGTAGCCGTCCCGAGGAAGCCGGAAAGGGCGAAAAGGCGCCAGCGGCTGCGGGTCGCCAGCGCCGCGCGGCCAAGGGCACTGCGGTCGAGCCTCGCCGCGATCACGCCAATGCCTCCAGCCGTCCGGGCAGCTCTTCAAGCCGTCCTCCGGTGAGTCTCAGGGTCCGGTCGGCCGAAACGACCGGTCGCTGCCGGTGGGAGACGATCAGAGCCGTCCGGTTCTCGGTCAGGTGATCCATGGCCCGCGAAAGCTCCTGCTCGGTCTCACGGTCGAGGTGGGCGGTCGGTTCGTCAAGGATGACCAGCGGCGCCGGGCTGAGCATCGCCCGGGCGAGCGCCACGCGCTGGGTCTGTCCGAGGGAAAGGCGGCGGCCGCCTTCGCCGACGATCGTGGCCAGCCCGTCCGGAAGATCCTCAACCAGCCCCGCGAGCGCAGCCAGGTCCACGACCGCGGCCACAGATTCCTCCCCGGCCTCCGGGTTGAACAGCAACAGGTTTCCTTCCAGGGTGCCCGCGAAGACAGTCGGCCGCTGCGGCACCCAGGCGATCCGCCGGCGCCAGTCGCGCGGGTCGGTGTCGGCCAGGTCGACTCCGCAGCAGCGGATCGTGCCGCCCAGCGGATCGGCCAGCCTCAGCAGCAGCGAAACCAGGGTCGTCTTGCCACCGCCGCTTGGACCGACCAGGGCCACGCTCTCCCCCGCCCCGATCGCCAGGTCCAGCCCTTCGAAGACCGGGCCACGTTGCGGGTAGGAGAAGGTCACCGCTTCGAACTCGATCGCGCCGAGCAGCGGGTCCGGCGCCGGCACCGGTTCGGCCGCCACCTTGACGGAAGCCGGCTGGTCGAGGACTTCGAAAACCCGCTCGGCCGCAGCCATGCCGTCGGCGCTGGCGTGGAACTGGTTGCCGAGTTGCCGCAGCGGCATGTACATCTCGGGGGCGAGCAAAAGGATGGTCAGGCCGGCGGTCAGGCCCAGCGCGCCGCTGGCCAGTTGGATGCCGACCGCAGTCGCAACCATGGCAACACCGATCATCGCCAGCAACTCGAGCACCAGGGCGGACAGGAAGCCGACCCTCAGCGCACCCATCGTCTCCCGACGGTAC
>JBBRJB010000659.1:0-1689 GCA_038220085.1 Burkholderiales bacterium | reverse complement strand
ACCACGCACGCGGGGCCGGCACCATACCGGCCTCGCGTCGCATCCCGACATGACCGCTCACCCGGCCGAACAGGCGGCCGCGCGCGGGCGGCGCAAGGCGACCGACCCGGCGATGATGGTGGCGCTCGGGCTGGGCGTCGCCTTCGTGCTGATTGCGATCGTCTGGCCGATCGCCTCGATGGTCGGCACCAGCCTGACGACCGATGCCTTCCCGATCTTCCAGCGGTACCTGACGCCGCCGCAGGGCCAGGTCCTGATCAACACGGTGATCATGGGCGTCCTGGTGGGGTCGGTCGGTTCGGCCATCGGCTTCCTGTTCGCCTACGTCCAGGTGCGGGTTCCGCTGCCCAGGGCGCTGAAGCGCTTCATGCACTTCATGGCGCTCCTGCCGATCGTGAGCCCGCCGTTCGCACTGGCCCTGGCGGCCATCATCCTGTTCGGCCGGTCCGGCCTCATCACGAGCGACCTGCTGGGCCTCGACGTCAACATCTACGGCCTCCAGGGCCTGGTCCTGGTGATGTCGCTCAGCTTCTTCCCGGTCGCGTACATCAGCCTGTCGGGACTGCTGCGCGCGCTGGACCCGGCCCTCGACGAGGCGGCCACCAACCTCGGCGCCTCGCGCTGGCGGACGTTCCGCACCGTGACCCTGCCGCTCCTGCTGCCGGGCATCGCATCGGGCTTCCTGCTGCTGTTCGTGGAGGCGCTCGCCGACCTCGGCAACCCGATCGTGCTTGGCGGCAACTACCAGGTGCTGGCCAGCCGTATGTACCTGGCCATCATCGGCCAGTACGACGTCCTCGCCGGCGCGGTGCTCGGCATCCTGCTGCTGGTGCCGAGCCTGATCGTCTACTTCGTGCACCGCTACTATGCCGAGCGCGCCTCGGTCGTTTCGGTCACCGGCAAGCCGTCCGGCCGGCCGGCGGAGCTGACCTATCGGCCGATGGCGATCACCCTCACCGTGCTGGCCATGGCCATCTCGCTGCTCGTGCTGCTCCTGTACGGCACGATCGTCTTCGGCGCCTTCACCAACCTGGTCGGCGTCGACAACACCCTGACCCTCAAGAACTTCGAGTTCGTGCTGTTCGGCTACGGCCTGGAGGCGGTGTCCGACACCGTGATGCTGGCCGGGATCGCGACGCCGCTGGCGGGACTGCTCGGCGTCGTACTGGCCTTCCTCGTCATCCGGGGGCGGTTCTTGGGGCGGGGCGCGCTCGACTTCGGGGCGATGCTCGGCGTGGCGGTGCCGGGGACGGTGTTCGGCATCGGCTACCTGCTGACCTTCAATACGCCGACCGAGATCGGCGGCATCACCGTCTTCCCGAAGCTGACGGGCGGGGCGGGGCTGCTCGGCGGAGCGGTGGCGATCGTGCTCGTGTTCATCGTTCGCTCGGCGCCGGGTGGGCTGCGGTCAGGGGCCGCGGCGCTCCAGCAGATCGACCCGACCATCGAGGAGGCCTCGGTGTCACTGGGCGCCAATCAGACGACCACATTCCGCCGCGTGGTGCTGCCGCTCATCCGGCCGGCGTTCCTCACCGGCCTGATCTACTCGTTCGCGCGCTCGATGACGGCGATCAGCGCCATCATCTTCCTCACCACGCCCCAGACTCGGATCATGACCCAGCAGATCCTGAACGAGACGAATGCGGCACGCTTCGGCAACGCGCTGGCCTACTGCGTCATCCTGATCGT
>JBBRJB010000658.1:0-1690 GCA_038220085.1 Burkholderiales bacterium | reverse complement strand
CAGGGTGAAGCCCCGCTCCCCCGCGGCGGCGGCGCGGTCAGGGCGCATCGGTCACGCTGACCCGGCCGGTCAGCCAGTCGACGCCGACCCGGAGCCGGCGCTGGCGCAGGCGCAGGCGCCGGGCCCGTCCGACCCGGGCCTGCGCATCGACCTGATCGCGGCGCTCAAGCGCCTGCCGATCGAACAGCGTGAACCGATCCTGCTGGTCGCGGTCGAACAGCTGAGCTACGCCGAATGCGCCGAGGTGCTGCGGATCCCGGTCGGCACCGTGATGTCGCGCATCTCGCGCGGCCGGGTCGCCCTGCGGGCCCTGCTCGACGGCCGCCCGGCTGCCGCAGGCGCAGCAGCAGCAGCCGCCGCCGCAACAGCGCCTTCGTTGCGGCGCGTCATCTGATCCTTCATCGACACACCCGCCGTGCCCGCCCTGCCGACGCCCATCGACGACATCCAGTTGCACGCCTGGCTCGACGGCGAGCTGCCGGCCGAGCAGCGCGCGCAGGTGGAGCGCTGGCTGCAAGACCACCCGGAGGAGGCGGCGCGGGTGCGCCTGTGGTCGGCCGACGCCGAGGCCCTGCGCGCGACCTTCGAGCCGGTCTACGACGAGCCGGTGCCGCAGCGCCTGACCCAGCTCGTCTGGAACCACGCGCCGGCGACGCTGCCGGGCTCGTGGCTGCGCTGGGCGGCCGGCTTCGCCCTCTTCGTGCTGGGCGGCGCGATCGGCGCGGCGGCGACCTGGCGGGTCCAGTCGAGCCAGCACGCCGCGCAGCTCGCGGGCGCGGCGGTCGAGCGTCCGACGGGCCCGCAGGGCTGGGTCCGGCGCGCCGCGGTGGCTCACAGCGTCTATGTGCCCGAGGTGCGCCATCCGGTCGAGGTCAAGGCGCAGGAGGAGCACCTCGCGCGCTGGCTGACCCGGCGCATCGACGTGCCGGTCAAGCTGTTCGACCTGCGCGAGCAGGGCTTCGAGCTGGTCGGCGGGCGCCTCCTGCCCGACGCCGCCGGGCCGAGCGCGCAGCTCATGTACCAGGCGGTCGGAACGCCGGCCGGTGGCACCGCGCCCGAGCGCGTCACCGTCTACCTGCGCAAGCCCGACAGCGCCGCGCCGGCCGCGTTCGCCTACGAACGGCAGGGCGAGCTCGGCCTCTTCTACTGGATCGAAGGCGACAGCGCGCACGGCAACGCAACCGGCTACGCGCTCGTCGGCGCGCTGCCGCGCGAACGCCTGCTGGCGCTCGCCGAGGCGATCTACCGGCAGGGCGCCACGAAGCCCTGATCCGCAGACGCCGGCACGGGATCGGCGCAGGGAGCCCGTACCTAGAATGAGGCCATGACCCTGCCGACCGCGGACGCCGAACCCGCTCCTGCCTCCGCCGCCCGGCCGACCCCGGTCTACCGCCGCAAGCTGTTCTGGGTCGCGCTGCTGTATTTCAGCGAAGGGCTGCCGCTCGGCGTCTTCTTCGACATCTTCCCGGTCTACTTCCGCCAGCAGGGCGTGAACCTGGCCGAGATCGGCCTGCTGAGCCTGCTCGGCCTGGCCTGGACCGTGAAATTCCTCTGGGCCCCGGCGATCGACTGGGCGCGCCACCACCGCTACTGGGTCAGCGGCGCGAACGCCGGCATGGCCTGCGTGATGTGGTTCTTCGCCGCCGGCGCCGCCGCGGGTGCCGGCTACGCGCCCGGGCCCTGGGTCTGG
>JBBRJB010000657.1:0-1693 GCA_038220085.1 Burkholderiales bacterium | reverse complement strand
GACGTGCTCGATGGACTGGAAACACTGCGGATCTGCACCAGCTACGAGTTCACCGGCGACGACGGCAGTTCGCGCCGGCTCGATCGCCTGCCCAGCGGCTCGGCCGCGGTGTCGCGGTGCCGCGCAATCTTCGAAGAAATGCCTGGGTGGAGCGAGAATACCCGCGGCCTGCGTGATTTCGACGCGCTGCCGGCGGCCGCACGCCGCTATGTGGCGCGGCTATCGGAACTTGCGGGCGTACCCATCGACATCGTCTCGACCGGACCGGATCGGGAAGACACGATCGTGCTCAAGCATCCCTTCAAGTAGAAAGCTGCGCTGGAATCCGATATGACCGACCTGCACGTCAGCTGGGACGATTACAACCGACTGGTCGAGCGACTCGCCGTGATCATCCACGACTCGGGTTGGCAGTTCGACGCCATCATCTGCCTCGCCCGGGGCGGCTTGAGGGTGGGCGACGCGCTGTCGAGAATCTTCGACAAGCCGCTCGGCGTCATGACCACCAGTTCCTATCGCGCTTCCGGCGGTATGGTGCAGGGCAAGCTAAAGATCGGCGAGCAGATCAGTGCGGCGGAGAACGTCACCCGCGGACGGATACTTCTGGCCGACGACCTGGTCGATTCCGGCGACACCCTGCAGGCGGTGCTGCCGGAACTGCACAGGCGTTATCCGGACATCACCGAATTGCGCACTGCCGTGCTCTGGTACAAGAGCGTGTCGGTGTGCAAGCCGGACTACTACGCCCAATTTCTGGAAAGCAGCCCCTGGATTCACCAGCCGTTCGAGGCCTACGAAGGCTGCGGCATCGACTCACTCAGGCAGGCGCGCTGAGGGCTCGGGTCGGCGATGCCGTGGACCGGGCCCCCGAGGCCCGCAGCGCTCCCGGTCAGGATGCTTTGCGGTTCTTGTCAACCGACTCCTGGACGTCCCCGGCCTTTTTCTGCACGGTGCCTTCGACCTGCTTTGCCGCACCCTTGACTTCCTGCTCCTTGCTTCCGACGGCTTCGCCGAACTTTTCCTGGACCTTACCGGCTGCGTCCTTCGTCGATCCCTTGACCTGATTCTCGTTCATTTGCGACTCCTGGCGTTTATGAAAAACCGATTGCTGCGGTCGCCGTCCCGAAGGAAAGTGTCGCAGGCGGGGCAGTACTGCAATCACCGTGCCTGGATCAGGCGCGAATCGGCAACGCTGCTCTACTCTTCCAGCCAGCAGTTTCGCCAGTGTGTGCAAGTCGACCGGTTTGACCAGGTGAGCGTCGGATTGACATGGTTTCCGCCGAATCCCGGTTGTCATCGACGACCAGAATGCGAAGCGGCGCCACTGGCAGGGGGCCGTTCGAGTCCGGCGCAACTAGCTAGCGTGAACGCGAAGGGAGAACCAATGACCGACCCTGTTGCGAACCTCGCTATCAAAGGAACACCAGTATAACAACCCATAAATACTGCAACATGAATACAATGACCTCATGTTCATCGCATCGTGGAAGGGGTTGTCATGCGCCAGACGGAACTACGCTTGCTGACAAAGGACCGGCAGGCCCTCGAAGAGGTGCGCTCGAAGGGCCTGCACCATGCGCGCGAGGTCAATCGCGCGCACATCCTGGCCGCGCTCGATCGGCAAGTACCGCAGGCGATGATCATGGAGGTGCTTGGTGTCGAGCGCACAGCGATCTGGCGCACCCGTTCGGCG
>JBBRJB010000656.1:0-1706 GCA_038220085.1 Burkholderiales bacterium | reverse complement strand
GCCTTCGCGGATCTCGGCCGCGCCGGACTGCAGCACGCGCGCCCCGGTCGCGCAGGCCTGGCTGATCGTCGGCCCGGCGACCGCCGTCGATCCGAGTTGCCCCATCAGCCAGGGCAGGCCGTAGAACGAACCCTGCTGAGGCACCGTCATGCCCAGCACGCCATGGTCGAAGACGGATACGTCTAGGCCGCGCCGAGCGAGTGCATCCCGGGCCACCCAGGCGGCGAACCGCAGGCTGTGCAGGTGCGCGAGACTGCCCTGCCATCTGGCGAATGGCGTCGACCAGTATGCGCCGTAAGGAATCGCAATGTCATGACTGCCGTCGCCGCTCATCTCTGCTCCATCGCTTTTTCTGCATCACGCCGCGGCCGCAATCCAGCCGCAGTGCTTTCTATCCGCCACCGCTCAACGCATGAGCCGGCCACCGTTCAGGTCCAGCGTCGCACCGGTCATGAATCCGGATGCCGGCGAGGCGAGATAGAGGACGGCGGCGGCTACTTCTTCGGCCTCACCGAAGCGCCCCAGCGGTATCGTCGCGGCCAGCGCCTGCCGCCGCTGCTCCGGAAGTCCGTTAAGCAACGGGCTGGCGATCGTCGACGGTGCCAGGGCATTGACCCTCACCCCCTGCGGCGCCAGTTCCTGGGCGAATGATCGGGTCAACGCGAGAAGTCCGGCCTTGGAGGCAGCGTAATGCGCACCGCCCCCGCCCGATGCTGCATGTTGGCCGGCAATCGACGCCAGGTTGACGATGCTGCCACCGCCCCGGTCCCGCATGTGCCGGCCCGCGATCCGGCACCCGAAGAAACTGCCGCGAAGATTGACCGCCAGGACATCGTCCCATTCCTGCGCCGTGATCTCCCAGATCGGGGTGAAAGACGTGCGGGCGGCATTGTTGACCATCAGGTCGATGCCCCCGAAATGACGGACCGCCGAGTCGAAGGCCGCCTCGAAAGCCGCTTCGTCGCGCACATCCAGGCGCATTGCCAGGCAATCTGCGCCGTCGTCGCGAAGTCCGGCGGCAACCGCCTCCACCATCGCCGAGACATCCGCCAGGACCACTCGCGCGCCGGCCTGCGCCAATCCGCGCGCGATCGCCGCGCCCAGCCCCTGGCCGGCGCCGGTCACGAAGGCAGTATTGCCGCCGAGCGAGAAGAGGCCGGCGCCGGCAGTCGTGTTCATTGTCGTCTTGTCCAGGCGCGTCTCCTGCGTCAGGCGCCGGACGGAGCCCTCGGGGGTGGTGACGCGGGCCGCATGCGATCCCAGGTGGTGCCGGCAACGCCGCGCTCGCGCAGCTTGTACTTCTGCACCTTGCCGTTCTCCGTGCGCGGCAGGTCCTCCAGTATGTCGACATAGCGGGGCACGGCAAAATACGGCAGGAGCGATTCGCAGAAGCGGGCGAGGTCGACCGGATCGACCGTGTGCCCGGGCCGCACCGTCAGGGCCGCCATGACCTCGTCTTCGGCAAGCTCGGAGCGCACCGGATAGACGGCGACCGCAGCCACGCCAGGATGGCTCAGCAAGACCTGTTCGACCTCGTAGGAGGAAATGTTCTCCCCGCGACGGCGGATTGCATCCTTGATCCGGTCGATGAACCGGTAAGCGCCGTCGGCCTCCTGCACCACCCGGTCACCGGTATGGAACCAGAGGTTGCGCCAGGCCTCCAAGGTCTTCTGCGGCATGTTGAAGTAGCCGCTGGCGAAGGCATA
>JBBRJB010000655.1:0-1707 GCA_038220085.1 Burkholderiales bacterium | reverse complement strand
AGCCGGGAGGATCGTGGAATCAGGCACCCACCGCCAAGTGCTGGCGCTCAACGGCATCTACGCGAAGCTGGCTGCAATGCAGTTCTTCGCGCAGATCAAGGCGTCCAGTTGACCAGCCCGGTGACCGAAGTCAGCAGCACGACGACGCCGAAGACGATCCGATACCAGGCAAACGCCACGAAACTGTGGCTGGCGACGAAGCGGATCAGCCAATGAACGCAGGCCAGGGCACTGACGAAAGCGGTGGCCAGGCCGACGGCGAACAGCGGAACGTCGGCGACGCTCAGAATGTCCCGGTACTTGATCGTGTCGTACAGGCCGGCCCCGATCAGCGTGGGAATCGCCAGGAAGAACGAGAATTCGGTGGCCGCCTTTCGCGACAGCCCGAACAGCATGCCGCCGATGATGGTCGCGCCCGAGCGACTCGTGCCCGGCACCAGGGCGAAGGACTGGGCAATGCCGAGCTTCAGGGCATCCAGAGGACTGAGGTCGTCGATGTCGAAGACCCGGGGACGGATCCGCTGCATCCGATGGCGGTATTCGACCCAGAAGATGATCAGGCCGCCGATGATGAAGGCGAGGGCCACCGGCACCGGCTTGAAGAGATAGGCCTTGATCCGGCTGGCGAACATCACGCCCAGCACCGCCGCGGGCATAAAGGCGATCAGCACGTTGGTCGCGAACCGCTTCGCGACGGGGTCGGTGAAGATCCCGGCAATCGTCGCGCCGATCTTCTGCCGGTAGTACCAGATGATTGCAAACATCGCGCCGGTCTGGATCGCGACGTCGAACAACTTGGCTTTCTGGTCGTTCCAACCGAGCAAGGCGCCGGCCAGGATGAGGTGGCCGGTGCTGGAGATCGGGAGGAACTCCGTGAGGCCCTCGACGATTCCGAGGATCAGGGCTTTGAGCAGCAGCGGCAGTGCGTAGAGAAATTCCATGGCGGGCTGATAGTACGTGACTTCACCGCTTCCACATGTGATGAAAGTGGTGAACCGGCCCATGTCCGGCATCGCTACGGCCGACGGACAACCCGTCCGCCGCCGCCAGTGCGGCCGTCAGGTAGCGCTTGGCCTCGCGGACCGCGGTCGGCGCATCCGGCGTCTGCGGCAGCAAGGCCGCGATTGCTGCCGACAAGGTGCAGCCGGTCCCGTGGCTGTTGCGGGTGACGATCCGGGGCCCCGGCAATTCAAGCATGCGATCGCCGTCGTGCAGGATATCGATGGCGTCGCCGTCGAGATGCCCACCCTTGACCAGCACCCACCGCACCCCGTCGTCGCGCATCATGCGCCGCAGCCGCTCAGCCGCACGACGCATTTCCGGCAGCGTATCCGGTGGCCGCCTGCGAAGCAGGACGCCGACTTCAGGCAGGTTGGGGGTGATCAAGGTCGCCAGCGGAAGCACGGCCTCGATCAGCATGCCGACTGCCTGGGGCTCCAGCAGGCTGTCGCCGCTCTTGGCCACCATCACCGGATCGAGGACCCGATGCGCGAGCTCGCCGGCCGATATCGGCTTCGCGAGCCCATCCGCGACCGCCCTCGCGGCTGCGGCCGTTCCGAGCATGCCGATCTTGGCTGCGTCGATGGCGATGTCGGCGAAAAGGGTGTCCAGTTGCAGCCGTATGAAGTCGGGGGCGGTGGCCTGTATGCCGGTGACCCCCTGGGTATTCTGGGCGGTGAGCGCGCATACCACCCCGCAACCATAGGC
>JBBRJB010000654.1:0-1717 GCA_038220085.1 Burkholderiales bacterium | reverse complement strand
AGCCGCTGCCGGCGGAGGACGAGATCTTCGCGGCTGCCATCCGCGGTCGCCCGGTCGTGCTGGGCTATTACTTCTCCAGCGACGAAGGTGGTCGTTCCATCGGCAAGCTGCCGGCGCCGGTGTTTGCGGTCAGCGAACTGGCTGCCCAGCAGCAGCGCGCGCTGACCTGGGACGGCTACGGCGCGAACCTCGCGACGCTGACCGACGCAGCGATGGCCAGCGGTTTCTACAACGCCCGTGTCGATGCCGATGGCGTCGTCCGGTCCCTGCCGCTGCTTTCGGCGTATGGCGGGAGTCTCTACGAATCGCTGTCGGTGGCGGTGCTCAGGATCTATCACGGCGGTCAGTCCGTAGGCCTGCGCTCGCAGCAGCTTGCACTGGGCCGGCCATCCGCAGACGCGACGGTCGCGGGCGGCGTCACCATCCCGATCGCCGACGACCTGACAGCGCTGGTGCCCTTTGCCGGCGCCGCGGGTCCGGCAGCCCGGCGATTCACCTATGTCTCTGCCAGCGATGTGCTGGAGGGACGGGTCGATCCGGACGTCTTCCGGGACCGTATCGTGCTGGTCGGGGCATCGGCGCAGGGCATCGGCGATCGCCAGGCTACCGCCGTCAATCGCAGTACGCCCGGAGTGGAGATCCACGCCACGATGATCGCGGGCGCGCTCAAGGGCGAGATCCAGTTCAAGCCGTGGCACGGCCCGGTCAGCATGGCGCTGCTGACACTCATGATCGGCCTGCTGGTCGCCTGGTGGATGCCGCATCTGGGCGCGGCCGGCATCGGCATCCTGGCGGGTTCTCTGCTCGGCTTGCTCTACCTGCTGAACCTGGCGGCCGTGGTGCATCTCGGCTGGGTGCTGCCGCTGGCCGCGACCTTCGTCCTGGTGGTGGCGGTGACCACGCTGAACCTGGCGGTGGGGCATTTCGTCGAGGGCAAGGCGCGGCGGGCCGTCATCGAACTGTTCGGGCAGTATGTGTCGCCGGAACTGGTACGCCGCATGGCACGGCGGCCCCAGGACTACCCGATCGAGAGCCAGAACAAGAAGCTCACGATCCTGTTCGCCGACGTGCGTGGCTTCACCCGCATTGCCGAATCGATGGAGCCGCAGGCACTGCGCGAATACCTGAACCGCTTCCTGACCCGCATGACAGAGGTGGTGCATCGCCACGAGGGTACGGTGGACAAGTACATGGGCGATGCAATCATGGCCTTCTGGGGTGCGCCGATCGACGATCCCCGGCAGGAGGACAACGCGGTTGCCGCAGCCATCGACATGCAGCGCGCGGTCGCGAGCCTGAACGAGGAGTTCGAGCAGCGCGGCTGGCCGCTGCTGGCGATCGGCATCGGCATCAACTCCGGTACGGCGCGCGTCGGGGACATGGGATCGCAGCTGCGGCGCACCTATACCGCGATCGGCGACGCGGTGAACCTGGCCGCGCGGCTGGAAGCCGCGACCAAGCGCTTCAACCTGCCGGTGCTCATCGGCGAGGCGACGGCGCGCAACGTCAGCAAAATACCGCTCGAGCCGCTCGGCGAAACCGATGTGCCCGGCCGTACCGAGCGTGTCAAGGTCTTCTGCCCGAAGGTTTTCATCAAGGTCACGCCCCCGATTCCCGAGACAGTGATCTAATCCTGTCATGCGCTTGCAAGTACTCGGTTGCAGTGGCGGTATCGGTGGATCGATCGGCGGGCCGCTGGCGGATGATCCGGCCGTCA
>JBBRJB010000653.1:0-1727 GCA_038220085.1 Burkholderiales bacterium | reverse complement strand
AAGCCGCCGGCGATGATGCCCTGCACCAGCTCGGGATCGGTGCGATAGGTCGGCGGCATTTCCGAGGCATCGAGCACGCCCAGCCGTCCCGACGTGCCGGCGCCGACATAGATCAGACGTCCGCCGCGCGTCAGGCAGTCCACCACCAGATCGATCGCGTGGGCGATCTGCTGGCGCTCCTCGCCAACGGCGGCGGCGACCATCCGGTCCTCGGCGTTGATCAGGTCAACGATCTCGAGGGTCGAAAACTGGTCGATGCGCGCGCTGCGCGGGTTACGCTGCTCCGTCAGGCGCGCGTCGAGCGGCCGGTCGGTGGCCCGGCGCCCCGCCGAACGGGGCGCGATTCTGGGCGGGTCGGACTTCATGGTGGCGCGTCCTTCCATATGCACGTTGACGCGTGTTCGGTCTTGGCTGGGGGAATTCTTCGGCTCCCGGGACATGAACACTCCGATGCAGGATAGGCACTCAAGCTTGCTGCCCGGCGAAGGCGTAGGCTGTAGGACAGGGAACGGTTCATGTGTACGGACGAGCGTACCCGCTGTGCATTCTTTTCACCGAATCAGGGCCAGTCCTACAAACCTTCTGTCACGGCTGAGCCACAGTTGTTGACGCTTCACCAAAAAGAGACACGCCAATGGCCAATGCGCATCACGGAGGACAGGCGGAAACCACCGACCAGGCGTCCAGCGCCGAACGCATGATGCTGGCGCGGCACCTGCCCAAACGGACCGTCGCCCTGGTGCTGGCGGGCGGGCGCGGTTCGCGACTGCACGACCTGACCGATCGCCGGGCCAAGCCCGCCGTCTACTTCGGCGGCAAGTTCCGCATCATCGACTTCGCGCTGTCCAACTGCATCAACTCCGGGATCCGGCGCATCGGCGTGCTGACCCAGTACAAATCGCACTCGTTGCTGCGGCACCTGCAGCGCGGCTGGAATTTCCTGCGCGGCGAGGCCGACGAGTTCATCGACCTGCTGCCGGCGCAGCAGCGCGTCAACGAAGCCTACTGGTACCGCGGCACCGCCGACGCGATCACCCAGAACATCGACATCCTGCGCGCCTACGGCCCCGACTACATCCTGGTGCTGGCCGGCGACCATGTTTACAAGCAGGACTATTCCCTGATGCTGCTCGATCACGTCGAAAGCGGCAGCCGCTGCACCGTCGGCTGCATCGAGGTGCCGCGAATGGAAGGCACCGCACTTGGCGTGATGGCGATCGACGAGAACCGCTGGATCACCGATTTCCTGGAGAAGCCGGCCGACCCGCCCGCGATGCCCGGCAAGCCGGACCGGGCGCTCGGCAGCATGGGCATCTATGTTTTCAATGCCGACTACCTGTACGAACTGCTCGGCGAGGACCTCGGCGACACCGGCTCCGACCACGACTTCGGCAAGGACATCATTCCGCGCGTGGTCCGTGAGGGCAAGGCGCTGGCGCATCCGCTGAACATGTCGAGCGTTCCTTATGGCAATCGGGACGCGCCCTACTGGCGCGACGTCGGTACGGTGGAGGCGTTCTGGGCCGCCAACCTGGACCTGGCATCCGACATGCCGGAACTCAATCTCTATGACCGCGACTGGCCGATCTGGACCTACCAGGAGCAGTTGCCGCCGGCCAAGTTCGTCCCGGACGACAACGGCCGCCATGGCCTGATCCGCAATGTGCTGGTGTCCGGCGGCTGCATCGTGCTGGGCTCGGACATCACCGACGCCGTGCTGTTTTCCG
>JBBRJB010000652.1:0-1729 GCA_038220085.1 Burkholderiales bacterium | reverse complement strand
GTCGCCGATGAATCCGTCCGCATGCGCCTGGACTGCCGCGGCGCGTACCTGCTCGTCGGTCGCCGTCGGACGCCCGTAGCGGATGTTGTCCGCGATCGACCGGTGCAGCAGCGAGGTATCCTGGGTGACCACGCCGACGGCGGCACGCAGGCTCTCCTGTGTCACGGCACTGATATCCTGCCCATCGATCAGGATGCGGCCCTGATCGATATCGTGAAAACGCAGCAGCAGGTTGACCAGGGTCGACTTGCCGGCGCCCGATCGACCCACCAGCCCGATCCGCTCGCCTGGGCGGATGCGCAGATCCAACTTGTCCAGCACCGGTGCGGCGCCGTTGGGATAGGTGAAGTCGACCTCCTGGAACTGCACTTCGCCGCGCGTCACCTCGAGTCGTGCCGCGTCCTCGCGATCGCACAACTGGTGGGGAACGGCGATCGTCTGCATGCCTTCCTGGACGTTGCCCACGTTCTCGAAGATGCCGGCTATTTCCCAGGACACCCAACCCGCCATGTTGGATATCTGCCAGGCCAGCGGCAAGGCCATCGCGACGACGCCGGCGCCGATCTCGCCCGCGGCCCAGAGGGCGATTCCCGTGCCGGCGGTGCCGACCACGAGCAGCGCGTTCATCGCCGCCAGCGTCACCATGAATCCGCTGGTCAGGCGCATGTGGTCGCTGACCCGGCGCCGGTGCTCGTCCATCGCCTGGGCCACATAGGCATCCTCGTCCGTGGCGCGGGCGAACAGCTTCACAGTGAGGATGTTGGCGTAGCTGTCGACGATTCGACCGATCAATGCCGAACTGCCTTCGGCACTTCGCCGCGCCTTGTCGCGCATGCGCGGCACGAAGTAGGCGAGAAAGAGCAGATAGGCCAGCCACCATAGCAGGGTCGGCACGGCGATGCGCCAGTCGGACGCGGCCATGATGCCGAGCGAAACAGTGCCGAAGGCCATGATGTACCAGACGGCGCGGATCGATGCGGTGACCGTCTCGCGCAGCGAGTAGCCGGTCTGCATCACGCGGCTGGCGATCCGTCCGGCGAAATCGTTCTGGAAGAACGGCCAACTCTGCCGCACCACATGCCAGTGGCTCTGCCAGCGCACCATCTGCGTGAATCCGGGCGCCACCGCGCAATGACGGATCAGGCTGTCCAGCAGGATCATTGCCGGACGGCCGAACAGGATCGCCAGCCCGATGGCGATCAGTACCGGCGCCGACTCGACCAGCGCGGCCTGTCGATCCGTCGCATCGACCAGCGACACCAGGCGGCCGATCAGCACCGGGATGAGGGTATCCAGCAACGCGATGCCCAGCGACGTCACGAACATCGCCGCGAAGACCAGTCTGGCCTGGGCGATGAAGTGCCAGTAGAAGGCAAGCAGTCCGGCCGGGGGCCCGCTGCGCCGCACGGCCGTAGGCGGTGGAACCGCGCCCGGCAGCAAGGATTCGAAGTAGCGGAACATCTTTGAATCATACGGCAGGCCCCGGCGGGCCCGACCGGCAGGCCGGTGCTGCTCGGGGCGATCTCGCTGGACATGGTGCCGTCCCGCTGGGCGGTGCAACCGCGCTCCTGCCGGACTCCGCCTAGGAGCCTGCGCGGCAGAAGGAGGGGGGCGCGTTGGGCATGCAAGGGGGCCCAACCCGAAGGGCCGGGCCGATACGAGGGGCCATCCGTCGTTGCCGACTCGTTGTGTGGGATCAACCACACCGCCTCATCGGCGCCTCGTCTGG
>JBBRJB010000651.1:0-1730 GCA_038220085.1 Burkholderiales bacterium | reverse complement strand
TCAGTGCAGCGGCTGCAGCCGCGACCAATCCATTCTTCATCGCAATTCCCCCTGAACCATGATGTCGACAACATGTCGTACGGTTGCAAATGTACCTGCATGGCCGACGTGCTGCCCAGGCATTTGCGTTTCGGCGGCGACACGCGCGAGGGTAAGATGTAATGAGGCCCGGCCACGCCGGGACCGGCCGCCACTGGAGGAATGACGATGAACGCACCGACTGCCGAATCCGACCTCGGCCGCACGATCCGGGCCGACCGGGGGCCCCGCCTCAGTGCCCGCAGCTGGCTTACCGAAGCGCCGTTGCGGATGCTGATGAACAACCTGGACCCGGAAGTGGCGGAAAATCCGGCGGAACTGGTGGTCTACGGCGGTATCGGCAAGGCCGCACGCAACTGGGCTGCCTACGACGCGATCGTGGCGGCGCTGCGCCGGCTGGGTGACGACGAGACCCTGCTGATCCAGTCCGGCAAGCCGGTGGGCATCTTCAAGACCCACGCCGACGCCCCCCGCGTGCTGATCGCCAATTCGAACCTGGTGGGGAAGTGGGCCAACTGGGAACACTTCCATGAGCTGGATCGAGCCGGCCTGATGATGTATGGACAGATGACTGCCGGCTCCTGGATCTACATTGGCTCTCAGGGAATCGTCCAGGGCACCTACGAAACCTTCATCGAAATGGCGCGCAGACATTTCGACGGCAACTGGGCCGGACGGTGGATCCTGACATCGGGACTGGGAGGCATGGGCGGTGCGCAGCCGCTGGCCGCGGTGCTGGCCGGGGCGTCTTGCGTCACTATAGAATGCCAGCAGTCGCGTATCGACATGCGGCTCAAGACCCGCTACCTGGACCACCAGGCCCCGGACATCGAACACGCGTTGCGGATCGTCGCCGACGCTCACGCCAGGGGGCAGGCGGTGTCGGTCGGGATCCTGGGCAACGCTGCGGAGTTGCTGCCTCAGTATGTGGCCCAGGGCATTCGCCCTGACGCGGTCACCGACCAGACCAGCGCGCACGACCTGGTCAACGGCTATCTGCCCATCGGCTGGACAGTAGAGCAGTGGTGGGCGGTGCGCGAATCCGGCGACGAGTCCGCCCGTCGGCGGCTGGTGGCAGACGCCCAGTCCTCGGCGGCGCAGCACGTGCAAGCGATGCTGGCGTATCACCGGATGGGCCTGCAGGTCATCGATTACGGCAACAACCTGCGCCAGGTCGCGTTCGACGCCGGCGTCGCCGACGCTTTCGACTACCCGGGGTTCGTGCCCGCCTGCATCCGACCGCTCTTCTGCGAGGGCAAGGGGCCGTTCCGCTGGGTCGCACTGTCCGGCGATCCGGAAGACATCTATCGCACTGATGCCAAAGTGAAGGAGTTGTTCCCGCAGGACCGGGCGCTGCACCGCTGGCTCGATCAGGCCAGGGACCGGATTGCATTCCAGGGCCTGCCGGCCCGCATCTGCTGGCTGGGCCTGGGACAGCGACATCTTGCCGGCCTGGCGTTCAACGAGATGGTGCGATCCGGCGAGCTCAAGGCACCGATCGTCATCGGCCGCGACCACCTCGACACCGGGTCGGTGGCCAGCCCGAACCGTGAAACCGAGGCGATGGCGGACGGCAGCGATGCGGTCGCGGACTGGCCGCTGCTCAACGCGATGCTGAACGTCGCCGGGGGCGCCACCTGGGTGTCGATTCACCACGGCGGTGGCGTCGGCATCGGTTATTCGCAGCATGC
>JBBRJB010000650.1:0-1734 GCA_038220085.1 Burkholderiales bacterium | reverse complement strand
GCTTCCATGTCCAGGCCGCGGGCCTGCACGCGATCGATGAGGGTATCGGGCGAGGCCTGCAGGTAGATCACCAGGTCCGGCGTGGGTGCCTGCGGCCGCAGGCTGTCGAAGATCTGCTGGTAGAGCGCCAGTTCGTCGTCGGACAGCGTGAGACGCGCGAACAGCGGATCCTTTTCGATCAGGAAGTCACCGATCACGGCCCGCGTGAAGAGGTCCTGCTGGGCCAGGTCGCGCAACTGGTTGACACGCTGGAACAGGAAGAAGAGCTGGGTCGGCAGGGCGAAACGGATGCTGTCCTTGTAGAAACGCTCCAGGAACGGATTGCTCTGCGGCTCTTCCAGGACTGTCTGCGCGCTGTAGAGGTCGGCAAGCCGCCGGCACAGCGTGGTCTTGCCGGCGCCGATCGGGCCTTCCACGACGATATGCCGGTAGCGGTCGAAGGGGTTTGGACCGGTCGGGCGGGTGACTCGGGACATGGCGTCAGGTCTGTCGAGAAGAGGTGTTCGGAGGGATCCGCGACCGCTTCGACCGTCAGGCCGCCGGTACGCAGCGCTGCGCCTGCATGGCCTGGACCGTCCGCAGATGCTCGCTCAGGCGGCCGCGGCCCGGGATGATCAGCCCGGGGTCGAGGTCGGCCAGCGGCAGCAGGACGAACAAGCGCTCGTGCAGGCGGGGATGCGGCACCGTCAGGCGTGCCGTGGCGATTATCTGTTCATCGAAGAGCAGCAGATCCAGGTCGAGGGTGCGTGCGGCATTGTGGTGGGGCCGCTCGCGGCCGAAGTCCCGTTCGATCGACTGAAGCCGGTCCAGGAGCGTCAGCGCCGGCAGCCCCGTCGCCAGCCGCACCACCTGGTTGAAGTAGACGGGGCCCTCGGCGTCGACCGGGTCGCTCAGGTAGAGCCGGGAAGCGGCATCGACCCGGGTCCGGGGCAGGCGGCCGATCGCATCGATGGCGTGCGCGAGCGTCTGCGCGGGCCCGGCTCCGGCATTGGCGAGGTTGGCGCCAAGGCCGATGTAGACGATAGGCTCGGCATTCAAGCGACATTGCCCGACGGGGCGCCGGACGGCGCGCCCGCGCTCGCGGCGGAGTCGCGGTCGGCACTCTCGGCACCTCGGTCGGCACCCCGGTCTGCGCCGCGGCCGGCACCGCGACGGCGGCGACGTTTGGCGCTGTTGCCCGGCTGAGAGGCCAGCGCCCGCAGCAGTTCCTCCCGATCGGTGGTGTCGGCGTCGATGAAGCGGGTCCACCATTCGCCCACTTCGGCCGGCACTTCGCCGGCTTCGCAGCGCAGGAGCAGGAAGTCGTAGCCGGCGCGAAACCGCAGGTGCTCGAGCAGGTGATAGGCCGTGCGCGCCCGTTTCTCCAGCCGCGGCTGCATGACCCAGATCTCACGCATATCGGACTGGTACCGACGCTGGATGGCGAGTTTCTCGGCCTGTTCGTCGAGGACCGAATCGATTGCCGTGTGCAAGGCCGGGAAGGCGTGCTCGCCCGCCTGAAGCCGGGCCTGCCAGCGGGTGCGGACCTGCAGCCAGAGCAGCGTGGCGAAGAGGAAGCTGGGCGAGATCGACTTGCCCGCGCGGACCCGCTCGTCGGTGCGTTCCAGCGCCAGCGTCACGAACCGCTCGTCCTGCTCGAAAATCGAATCGAGCAGCGGCAGCACGCCGTGGTGCAGGCCCTCGCTGCGCAGGCGGCGGATGCACTCCAGCGCATGTCCGCTCTCCAGCAGTTTG
>JBBRJB010000649.1:0-1738 GCA_038220085.1 Burkholderiales bacterium | reverse complement strand
CGCGCTCGGTGGCACCCGCGCCAACGGATGACGCGGGCTTCACGATTGCGGGAACGACTGGCGCGCGCGTGGCGGGCAGGTTCGTGGCCTGCCACGCGCCTGACAAGGGGACCGCTACGCCGGCTCGCGTTGCAGCCGGGCCGGATGTGGCTGCGGCAGGCGCTGTGGCAGGCACCGACGACAAGCGAGCGATCCGCTTGGCGTCCTCGATGGTTGCGCCATGCCATGCCAGCAGTTCACTGAAGAACAGTTCGCGTTCAGCGCCGCTGAGCGCAATGAAGGAGAGACCGCGCGACAGGTCCGCGATCAGCTGCGGCAATTCGGCTGCCAGCGCCGGGATCTCCATCGGCGCCTTGGGGGCGATGCTCCACAGCAGCACCTCCACAGCGCGGCGGGCACGTGACGAATCGAAGGGCGCGTATTCGGCGCCGCTCTCGATGCGCGCCACCACCTCGGTCCAGGCCTCCGAGACGAATCGGCAGACGAACTCCGGCGTGTCGTCCGTGAGTGCGCCGGTCAGGCCGGCCCGGACACTGCTGCGCACGCGCTCCAGTTCATCGGCCTTGTGCGCCGCGACCGCGATCTTGGCCAGCCGTTCGGTACGACGCCCGGATTCAGCCTCGATGATGTCCACGATCCGTGCGAGGGCGGTCTCGAACAGGCTCAGGTCGCAATCGAAGCTGGCGAGGACCCAGGTGACCAGCGCCGCGATATCCTCGACCAGCGGGCTGTCTGCCCCGGTATCGAAGTCGGGATCGGAGCCGATTTCCGCGATCCGATCGATGAACTGCCGCATCGGGTGATCGGGACGGGCAAAGAAACTCGGATCGATCAGCGCGGCTTTGAAAGCGACGACCTGCAGCCGCAGCAATTCCTGCTTGATCGCGTCGGCGATTTCCTCGTCCTCGTAGACGTGTTCGAAAACCAGGGAGACCGTCTCGATGATCAGCCGCTCAAGTGGCGAACCATGTTCGCGGGCGACTTCGGTCGAGGCAGCCTTGGCCGCCGCAGCCGGCGTTTCGCCGCCCTGTCCGGCCGCCGGCGACGCCGCCTGCAGGGTGGTCAGCGCCGCCATCAACTGGTCGCTCGGCGGGGCCGGCTGCATCCGGGGCGAGGCGAAGCGTCCCGGATCGCTCAGGTAACGCGTCGCCGAACCCTGCGCCGCGACGATCCGCTGATCGAGTTGGGTAACCAGAGCGCTGACGGCGTCGTTCGTCATGCGGGCGCCCGCCGGAGCACCGGACTCGGGCATGGCATAGCTGGCGCCACTACCGCCAACGCCGGCACCCGCGCCATTGCCGCCACGCTGCTGCGCGACGGCCGCCCGCAGGCGTGCGACCAGTGCCTCCGAATCCTCACTTCCAGGCCTGCCGGCAGGCGCGCCGGCGCCTGCGGCGCCGCCGCCCTGTCCCGGCGTCTTGGCGATCTGATAGCGGATCTCGGGCAACACACCCGCGCGGATCAGGCGCTGGTTGAGGTCGCCGTAGAGCGCGCTGAGGTCTGCGCTGATCCTGGGTTCGAAAGCCTCCAGCAGAAAAAGCACGACCCTGGCCTGCCCGAACTCGGAAAGCGCCTTCTGCAACGCTTCGAAGACCAGGTCCGGTGCTACCGGGTAATCGTTGTCGGCAAACCAGTCCCGCTCGAGCAGTGCTGCGAACCGCGCGCGCAAGCCGTCCACCTGCTCCTCGTCCATCCGGCGCCGGGAACGGGCGGCGATCCGACCGACGATCAACTGGTC
>JBBRJB010000648.1:0-1740 GCA_038220085.1 Burkholderiales bacterium | reverse complement strand
CGCTCGCCGGCCGGACGGACTTCAATCATGATCGCAACTCCTTTTCATCAAATAATTTGCTTCCTCAAACCCTATTTTGCTACGCTTATAGGCTTACTCAACCGTAATATACTCAACCGACCGTTCAAATTAGTTGAACATATGCCACTCTCCCTGGACGCCCTGCGGGTGGTCGACACCATTGCCCGCCACGGTAGTTTCAGCGCCGCCGCGGCCGCGCTCGGCAAGGTGCCGTCGGCACTGACCTATACGGTACGGCAACTGGAACTCGACCTGGATGTCCTGCTGTTCGACCGGCGCGGCCGAGGCGCCAGCCTGACGCCCGCCGGCCGGGAACTGCTGCAACAGGGGCGCCAATTGCTGCTCGCCGCGGAACAGGTGACAGCGCAGGTCCAGCGCGTGGCGGGCGGCTGGGAAACGCACCTGCGCATTGCCGTCAACGGCATCCTGGAGTTCCAGCCCCTGCGCCCCCTGATCGAGGCTTTTCGCGAGGCAAGTCCCACTACCCGGCTGGAAATCAGCCATGAAGTCCTGGGCGGCTGCTGGGAGGCGGTGACTGACGACCGCGCCGACCTGGTGCTGGGCGCCACCGGCGAAGACACTGCCTTGTCGATCGCGCCCGGTTCGATCGGAAGCGGCCGGATGGGCACGCTGCGCTTCGTCTACTGCGTGGCGCCGCATCATCCCCTGGCGAGCCAGCCGCAGCCGCTGCAGGCGCAAAGCCTTCAGCAGCATTGCGCGATCGTGCTCGCGGATACCGTGCGGCGCACGGAACCCCGCAGCGCCGGCCTGCTGGCCGGGCAGCCGACGATCACCGTCGCGACGCTGCCGCAAAAACTGCTGCTGCAGGTGGCCGGCACCGGGGTCGGCTTCCTGCCCGAGGCGGTGGCGCGCCCCTACCTGGACGACGGCCGGCTGGTGGCGCTGACGGTGGCGCACGACAATCCCGATCGGCAGGTCTACTACGCGTGGCGCAGGCACAATGCCGGCAAGGGTCTCGCCTGGTGGTTGGAACGCCTGGCGTTGCCGATCGTGCAGCGGCGCCTGATGCAGCGCGCAATCGCGTGATGGCCCGCCCGGAAGGCGGCTACGTCGGCCGCTTTGCACCGTCGCCCACCGGACCGCTTCACCTCGGTTCGGCCGCCGCCGCCCTGGCGAGCTATCTCGACGCACGCGCCCATGACGGCCGCTGGCTGCTGCGTATCGAGGACATCGACAAACCCCGCGCGGTGGCGGGGGCGGCGGAATTCATCCAGGGGCAGCTTCGATTTCTCGGGATGAACTGGCAGGAGCCGGTGATGTTCCAGTCGCGCCGCTCGTCCCGCTACCAGCAGGCCTTCGACCACCTCGCCGCAGCCGGGAGGGTGTTCGGCTGCGCCTGCAGCCGCCGGGAAATTGCCGACTCAATGCCTCCGCCAGGCGACGGGCCGGGACTACGCCATCGTGATCCGGTCTATCCGGGCACCTGCCGCTTCGGCACCCCCGGCGGGCGCCCGCCACGATCCTGGCGCTTTCGCGTCGAGGACGGCCCCGTGGCCTTCAAAGACCGCTGGCTGGGACCGCAGCACCAGGCGCCGGCGGTGGACACCGGGGATTTCGTCATCAGGCGTGCCGACGGGCTCTGGGCCTACCAGCTTGCCGTGACGGTGGACGACGGGGATTCGGGCGTCACCCATGTCGTGCGCGGACAGGACATCCTGGGATCGACCGGTCGCCAGATCCAGTTGCAGCGGGCGCTGG
>JBBRJB010000647.1:0-1750 GCA_038220085.1 Burkholderiales bacterium | reverse complement strand
CACAGTCTCGGCGCCACCGGAATCGAACTGACTGCGATCGGGTTCGGCGGCGGGCCGATCGGCGGCTTCTATGGCCCGGTGCAGGCGGACGCCGGGGTACTGCCGGTGCGACGCGCCTTTGACCTGGGCGTGCGCTATTTCGACGTCGCCCCTACCGATTGGCAAGCGAAGCGGTGGTTGCAGAGCATCGCCGCCTGGCTGGCATCGCTGCGAATACAGGCGCCTGCCTGAAAGGCGCCGGGCTTCAGTACGTCTTTCGCCATCCGGGAGTTTGTTCGCTGGTGGTCGGATCGGCAAATGCGGACGAGGTCGAAGATAACATTCGCCTGGCTGCGGCACCCGTTCCGGACGCATTCTGGTCGTCGATCGCCTGAACAACGGTGGGTCCGTCCGCCGGTTCTACCGGCTACGCACGGTTCAACGAGGAGATACGGCGTGTTCGTCCGGCCAACCGTAAATCCCTCTCGCCGTCCCCTCCGAAATCACCCCCTGCTCAACATCCCGCGCCACGCTCTCCCGCTCGCGCAGCAGCGGATCGCCATAGCCGGCGCCGCCGGAGGTGGAGATCACGACCCGGTCACCCTTGCGAAGCCGTGTTCCTTGCTTGAGGTCGATCTGGATTCGCTCGCCGTTACGGATCAGCTCGGCCCTGGTCAGCACGCCGGCGGTACCTCCGTCGAGTCCCTCGGGGGCGATCTCGAAGCGGTCTCCGTATAGCGAGAAATCGACATCGTCCTCGAGCATTTCGTAGGTCCGGCGCATGCCGAGGCCGCCGCGGTGGGTGCCGTGGCCGAAGGAGTCGCGGTTGAGCTCATAGCCGACGATCCGGAAGTAATCGAACGTCATGTCCAGAGCTTCAACCGGCGAGTTTGTGGTGTTGGACAACGGTGCGGCGATTCCGTCGGCGCCGTCGGCGACGGCCGAAGCGCCGAAGCCGCCGCCATAGGTCTCGAGGCAGACGCGGTAGCGGCCATCGGACAGTCGCGCGAGACAGGTGATCAGGGCGTTGTCAAAGCCGGAGGCGATGGCCCGCTGGGGCACCACCTGCGCCAGCGCCTTCATCACGGCGTCGTAGGCGCGATAGCAGGGCAGCATCCGGGCGCGCACCGGCGCCGGTGGGCGTGGATTCAGGATGCTGCCGAACGGCACTTTCATGGACACCGGCCGGAAGCTGCCTTCGTTGAAGGGCACGTCGCTGCCGAGCAGCACGCCCTTGATGCAACTCATCACTGCTGACTGGGTGGACGCGATCGGTGAGTTGATGTTGCGCTTGACCTGTGCGCAAGTTCCCTCGAAATCGATCTCCATCGTGTCGCCGGAAACGGTCACGGCGGCATGAACCCAGAGCGGCTTGCCGCTGCCCTCGATGTCGTCGCCGGCATCGGCGCCGCGGTAGATCCCGTCGGGCAGGGCGCGGATGGCGGCCCGGAGTTGCCGCTCCGCATAGTCCATGAGTTCGGTCATCGTACGCTTGACCGACTCGGTGCCGTACTTCGTGCACAGCTGACGGATCCGCTCGATTCCGATGGCCTTGGCGGCGAACTGCGCATTGAAGTCGCCGAGCGTCTGGTCGGGCACACGGATGTTGGCGGCGAGCAGCCGTTCGAAAGTGCCGCCGTTCCAGTCGCGCGAGAGGCTGAACTTCAGCGGCGGCAGCAGCAGGCCCTCCTGGTAGACATCGCTCGCGAGCGCATTGAGCCCGGCGCTGCCGCCGCCGAGGTCGAGGTGGTGCGCCGTCGATCCGGCAAAC
>JBBRJB010000646.1:0-1761 GCA_038220085.1 Burkholderiales bacterium | reverse complement strand
CCGCTTCAGGAAGCGCGCCGGGTCGACTGCGGCCAGCAGGTTCGCTTCGACCACCGGCGGCTCGTGGTCGATGGCTGCTGCGATGATCTCCGCGCCCAGCACCGACCAGAGCAGCCCGCGCCCGCCGAGCCCTGTCATCAGGTAGAGGTCGTCGCGACGGGGAAGCGGCAGGCGGTCGTTGCGCTCGAAGCGATCGCGCTGCGCGAGAATCGCCTGCACCGCCGGCACCGCCCCGATCATCGGTAGGTTGTCTCGCAGCAGCAATCGTTCAGCCGGAGCCGAGCGACGCCACTGGTACCCGATGTCGCGGGCCGGCGTGATCGCCCCTGGAATGCTCGTCGCCGGATCTTCCTCCTCACCTGCCGCTCCCGCTGCGGTGTCCTTCTGCCTGATCGGACCGACCACGCAACTGAACCCGGGATGTTCCAGGCGATAGCTGGTGCCGCCGAGGATGGGGCGCGCAGGCGGCCGTCCGGCGTCCAGGCCACCGTCCCGACCGGTGCCGATGGCGACCTGCAGCAGGCTGCGGCGCAGGCCCCCCGTTGCGTCCTCGTCCATGCCGGCCAGTTCGAAGGCGCCGGCCTGGTTGGCGAGGATCACTACCGGCGCCGAGGCGATCACCCGCTGCGCGTCGTCGTAGGCGAACCAGCAGCCGTCCTGCCGGCGAATGTGCGCTACCCGCTTCGCCAGCCTGACGTCCACGCCGGGATCGGCCTGGACCCGCTGCCACCACCGTCGCGGATCGGCGAGGGCGCATTGATCGAACCACACACCCGACTGTCCCGCCAAGCCGTGCGTCGCCGCCTGGGAGCAGGCCACCGCCTCTGCCAGCGCGGCCGGAATCCCCTCGCACCGGCGTCGGGCCTCGTCGATGGGCATCGGCTGGAAACGTCCGCACCAGTGCCAGGCGTCACCAAGCCGCTCCCGAAGCCTCACGCTTGCCAGCAGGGCGGCGATCAGCAGGCGGGAGCGCGGATCGCGCCCGGGAGAGAGGGCCGGATGCTGCGCCAGCAGGGGTATCTCGGATACCACTCCGCCCGGACTCGCCCCGGCTTCCAGCACGGTGACCTGCCGGCCGCGGCGGGTCAGCGCATCGGCCAGCGCGCAGCCGGCGAGTCCGGCGCCGATCACGATCGCTTCATTGGCCGACCGGTATCGCGACCGCGACCCCCATCCGGCCGCTTCGGCATCCAGCCCTCGCCTGGCGGCAGGCGTGAGGTCGAGCGCGAGGCTGATCCAGCAGCCGCCCGTGACCAGCTCTATCCGGTGCAGGCCGCTCACCGGTGGAGGCCAGCCGTCCAGGAGCCTGCCGGCCCAGGCCGCCGGCAGCGGGTGTTCCGTCGCGGCAAGGACAGCGCCAATGGTGGCCCGGTCCGGTAACTCTGCGGCGCGGCCGCGCCAGAGATAGTGAAAGCCAGGGTGGAGGCCAAGGGGCGGACCTTCGCTGCCCGCCGCCGCCAGTTGCGCTGCCCAGCGCTGCAGGCTTTCCACCAGGCGGGTGCCGTCGTCCGGGCTGTCCTGGCCGCAGCCGATGCCGCCGTCGTCGCTGGCAGGCGACGGATTCCCGAGTTCGCCTGGACCAAATGCCGCAAAGGGCGACTGGCGGCTGCCAGCGAGCGGGTCGAAACGTTGCATTCGTGCTAGCTTACCAAGGGCATGGCAGATTGGTTAAACAACAGGCGGGCGATAGTGACCGGTGCGGCGCGCGGCATCGGGTTTGCGGCTGCCCAGTCGCTGGCACTGCTGGGTGCCAAGGTCCTG
>JBBRJB010000645.1:0-1764 GCA_038220085.1 Burkholderiales bacterium | reverse complement strand
GCTTCCTTGGGCACCTTGTTCTTGACGTTGCTGCGATAGCCTATCTCCACCTGGCGCAGGCGCGAGCGGTCGACGATCTCGTGGCGCTCGAAAGGGTAAGGCAGCCGCCACTGGAAGCCGGCGCGCTCGGTTACATAGCGGAACTCGCCGAAACGCAGCACGGCGGCCACCTGCCCTTCCGGAACGATGAAGAAACCGCTGCCGAGCCACAAGAGGGCTGCGACCGCGGCGACGACTGCGATACCGGTGGCAGCGCCGCGGGCGGAGAAGCTGGGCCCGTCACCGCCGGGACGGTTCGGGCCACCTGGGCCCCGTCCCCCCTTGCTGAACATCCCGTTGAGCCGGCGGCTGAGATCCCGCCAGAGTTCGTCGAGGTCGGGCGGACCCTCCTGAGGCCGCTGCGGCGGTCGCTCCGGAGGCCTTTGCGGCGGACGCGGCTCGTTGTCGGCGCCACCGCCTCCACGGCCCCACCCGGGTTCATCGGACGACATCAATGCGCGAAAGCGTGACCACATAGTTGGATTTCGTACCAGGGTTCGATACTGCGGGATTCCAGGGCGCGATTCGATGAAACGCGATTCAATCGAGGAAGGTCCGGGCCGGTCCGGGCAGCGCGGGCGCATCCGGCGCGCGGGCATCTTCAGGACTGGCTGCCGAGCCTGCGCAATCCCTCGATTCCTGCCGTGCCCGATCCTTCAGAAACTGCCTGAGTTCAGCCACACCGGCACCGGTCTGCGCACTCAGCGCCAAACCCACGATCCTACCATAGGCATCAGTCTTGATCCCGCTGGGTGCGGCAGTCAGGTCCACCTTGTTGAACACCATCAACTGCTCGAGATCGCCGGCGCCGATTTCCTCCAGCACCTTGTTCACGGCCGCGATCTGTTCGTCCCGATCGGGCGCGCTCGCATCGACCACGTGAAGCAGGAGATCCGCTTCGGCCGTCTCCTCGAGCGTCGCCCGGAACGCGGCGACCAGGCCGTGAGGCAGGTCCCGGATGAATCCCACGGTGTCGGAGACCACGATCTCCTGGCCATCGTCCAGCCGAGCACGGCGGGTGAGCGGATCGAGCGTGGCAAACAACTGGTCCGCCGCGACCGCACCAGCGCTGGTGAGCGAGTTGAACAGGGTCGACTTGCCGGCATTGGTATACCCGATCAGCGAAACCCGCAGCGCATCCGAACGCTGCCGCGCCCGCCGGCGGGTGCGGCGCTGGCGTTCGACCTTGTGCAGGCGAACGCGCACCCGCTTGATCTTGTCCTCGATCATCCGGCGGTCCAGTTCCAGCTGGGTTTCACCCGGGCCGCCGCGCAGGCCGATACCGCCGCGCTGGCGCTCCAGGTGCGACCACATCCGAACCAGCCTGGAGGCCTGGTGCTGCAACTGGGCAAGCTCCACCTGCAGTTTGCCCTCGTTGCTGCGGGCACGCTGCGAGAAGATGTCGATGATGAGTTCGGTACGATCCGAAACCCGGACCTTCCACAGCCGCTCGAGGTTGCGCTGCTGGACCGCGCTGATCGGATGGTCGAAGACGACCAGGGACGTCTCGTGCTCTTCGAACAGTTCCGCCAGCCGTTGCGCTGCGCCGCTGCCGAGATAGAGCGCGGGATCCGGGCGGGGGCGCCGGACGACTTCGCCGCCAGTGCTGCCCAGACCAACGTCGCCCTGCTTGCCGTCGCCACGCACGGCAAGCGCCTGGATACGGACAGCCTTGATGAACTCGATGCGCTTGCGCGGTCGGCCGGACTGACGCCGACATTGCGG
>JBBRJB010000644.1:0-1772 GCA_038220085.1 Burkholderiales bacterium | reverse complement strand
CCCGCGCGGTTCATCTCCTCCCGGATGATCGCCTCGATCCGGCGGATGACCCGCAAGCCCAGGGGCATGTAGGTATAGATGCCGCCAGCCAGTTTCTTGATCATGCTGGCGCGGGTCATCAGCCGGTGGCTGACGATCTCGGCGTCGGCCGGGGCTTCTTTCAAAGTGGCCAGATGGAAGGCTGTAGCTTTCATAGTCTCGATCGATATAATCCAATCAATTCTAGAGGATCGAGGCAGCATAGCCATGTTGGACAGAAACGGCTATCGCCCTAACGTCGGCATCATTCTGGTCAACCGTCGCAATGAGGTGTTCTGGGGCAAGCGCATCCGGGAGCATTCCTGGCAGTTTCCGCAGGGTGGCATCAATCGCGGCGAAACGCCCGAGCAGGCGATGTACCGGGAACTCAACGAGGAAACCGGCTTGTGGCCCGAGCACGTCAGGATTATCGGGCGCACGCGGAACTGGCTGCGCTATGACGTCCCGGAACGGTGGGTCAGACGGGAGTGGCGCGGGCACTATCGGGGGCAGAAACAGATCTGGTTCCTCCTGCGGATGATCGGCCACGATACGGCCGTGTCGCTGCGGGCATCGCCGCACCCGGAATTCGATGCGTGGCGCTGGCATACCTACTGGGTGCCGCTGGACTCCGTCATCGAGTTCAAACGCGCCGTCTATGAGCAGGCCCTGACCGAACTCTCACGGTTCCTGCATCAGGAGAGCGACGGGTTGCCCGCCCGGATGGCTTCCGGTGAACCGGCCGGGCCGTCGATCATCGTTGGCACATCGCCAAAGGACTGACGCGGCGTCGCGGCTCATCCAGACGCTGCCGGGTCGGTGCCCAGGAGCCTGTCAGCAGCACTTCGTTCCTGCTCATGAGTCCAGGGGCTCCGGTAGGTCGATTCGATGCCGCGTCGTCCAGGTGTTGAGCCCGGCCATGATGGTCGGCGCCAGGGCGATGCCCTGCGACAATTGCTCAGCCTTGCGTGCGAGGCCGCGCTCGCCCGGCAGTCTCACCGCCTGACCCGGTGTGCGAGCGGCGCTGGCATGGCAGGCGTCGGCCAGCCAGTCGGTCTGCCAGGTGAATTCGGCCGATCCGCCGAAGGCGGCCGGGTCGCTGATACGAACCATGACGGAGGCCCCCCAGCCTTCCGGCACGTCGGCGCGGCCGTAACCCGCCAGGCCACCGGTCATTGCCTCGACCATCAGCAGCAGGCCATAGCCCTTGTGTCCGGAGTCGAGCCCGCCCAGCGGCAGGATCGTGCCGGGCGGCGTGGTGAACAGGACCGCCGGGTCGTTGCTGGGCTGGCCGAGGGAATCCAGCCACCAGTCGTGCTCGCCCTTGATCTTGGCGCTGCGCATCCGGTTCGACAACCCGTTGGTGGTCACCGACGAGGAAACGTCGATCATGATCGGATCGCGGGAGGTCGGAATGCCGACGGCGATCGGATTGGGTGTGAATACCGCCTGGGTGCCGCCGAAGGGCGCGACGCTGGCGACGGCCGGGTCCGAGCTGTAGATCTCGATCAGCAGGCCGGCGCGCGCGACCTTTTCCAGGTAGGCGGCAAGACAGGCGATGTGATGGCTGCGCTTGATCACCACCGTCGCGACACCGTGCTGCTCGGCGCGCGGACTGGCCCATTCGATTGCCTGCCTGACCAGCCACGGGCCCGGCAGCCGCAGGCCGTCCCAGGTGGCGACCGCCGCGCGCTCGCTGACCACATCGGGCCCACCCGACTTGCTCATCGACCCCTTGTCGATCTCCGACAGAT
>JBBRJB010000643.1:0-1780 GCA_038220085.1 Burkholderiales bacterium | reverse complement strand
GGTGACGTTGCCTGAGGGCACGGAGATGGTGATGCCGGGCGACAACGTGAAGATGACGGTGCAGTTGATTGCGCCGATCGCGATGGAGCAGGGGCTGCGCTTTGCGATCCGCGAGGGCGGCCGCACCGTCGGTGCCGGCGTGGTCGCCAAAGTCATCGCCTGAGTCCTTCACTTCGACAGGAAGCGCCGGCTTGCCGGCGCTGAACGCGGTACCAACCTGATAGGGGTCGATGTGCCTGAATCCCAGGCCTTCACCCCTCGCTCTTTGAAGGAACGGACATGGCAAATCAGAAAATACGAATTCGCCTCAAGGCTTTTGATTACAAGCTGATCGACCAGTCGGCGGCGGAGATCGTGGAAACCGCGAAGCGTACCGGGGCAGTGGTTCACGGGCCGGTGCCGTTGCCGACCCGGATCGAGCGATTCGACGTGCTGCGCTCGCCTCATGTCAACAAGACGTCGCGCGACCAGCTCGAGATCCGCACCCACCTGCGGTTGATGGATATCGTCGATCCGACGGACAAGACCGTGGACGCGCTGATGAAACTCGACCTTCCGGCGGGCGTGGACGTGGAGATCAAGTTGCAGTGATGCCCCCGGCCGCATCGATTGCTGCTGCAGGAGGCCGGGTTCGCCCGGCCTTCGTCTTTTCGCCACCGTGAGCGGGACTTTGAAGGCGGGTTTCCTGCGGGCTGCGCTCGTGCTGGGGCTGCTTCAGGCCATCGGCCCGTTCGCCATCGACATGTACCTCCCGGCCCTGCCATCGATCGGACAGAGCCTCGGCGCCGGCATCGACGCGGTCCAGCTCAGCCTGATGGTGTTCTTCATCGCGCTGGGCCTGGGGCAGCTGCTCTACGGGCCGATATCAGACATGGTGGGCCGCAAGCCGCCGCTCTACTTCGGCCTGGGACTTTTCGCCGTGGCCAGCGTCGGCTGTGCCCTCGCGGCGGACGTCTGGATGCTGATCTCTTTCCGGTTCCTGCAGGGCCTGGGAGCCTGCGCCTGCTTCGCAATCCCGCGCGCGGTCGTCCGGGACCTGCATACCGGCGTCGATGCCGCTCGGCTGATGTCGATGCTGATGCTGGTCTTCAGCGTTTCCCCGATCGTCGCGCCCATGGCTGGAAGTTTCGTCGACGAGTGGCTGGGCTGGCGCGGCATCTTCTGGTCGGTTGCCGGACTGGCGCTGGTGGGCATCGCCATGACGGCCACCGTCCTCAGCGAGACCCGGCCGGCCCACATGCGGGTGGACAGCGGACTGCGCAATGCACTGAGGGCCTATCTTAAGCTGCTCGGTGACAGCCGCTTCCTCGCCTTCGTCGGCATCGGTGCCTTCGGTGTCGCCAGCTTTCATGCCTACCTGGCCGGATCCTCGTTCGCGCTGATCGACCACTACGGGTTGACTCCCAAGCAGTACAGCCTGGCATTCTCAGTCAACGCGATCGCCTTCATCGGTGCGGCGCAGTTCACCGGTCGGCTCGGTGCCCGTCACGGCCTGCGACGAGTGGTGCGCTACGCGTCAGCAGGATACGCTGCGGCAATGTCGCTGCTGCTGGCGCTCAACCTGCTGGGTGTCGATCGCCTGGACGTGCTGATGGCGCTGCTGTTCGTCGGTTACGGCTTTCTCGGGCTCGTCATCCCGTCGACCTCGGTGCTTGCCCTCGACCGGCACGGTGCCAATGCGGGCACGGCGTCGGCCCTGATCGGGACCTGCCAGTTCGTTTTTGGCGCAATCGTCATCGCGGTCGGCGGATTGTTCACCGACGGCACCGCGCGACCGATG
>JBBRJB010000642.1:0-1782 GCA_038220085.1 Burkholderiales bacterium | reverse complement strand
CGAGTTGGTGTAGGGAGCGTGGGGCGAAAGGGTGAAGCTCAGGCTCGACTGGTCCCGCAGTTCGTCGCGCAGCGCCAGCCCTTTGCTCAGGTAGTCGCCGGGACCGGATCCGTAGGCAGAGGGAAAATCGAAGACGACGATCCCAAGCACCGCGCGCATGCGCATCGCCATCGCGGCGCGGGCCGTGGCTTCGGGAAAGAAGTACATGTCGCTGAAACAGGTGACGCCGCCGAGCAGCATCTCCCGGCAGGCGAGCACGGTGCCGTGATATACGAAGTCGTCGCTGACGAGTTCGCGCTCCATCGGCCAGATACGCGACTCAAGCCAGGCCTTGAGCGTGAGGTCGTCGCCGGCGCCGCGCAGCAGCGACATGCCGGCATGGGTGTGGGCGTTGATCAGTCCGGGGATGAGGAGGTGGCCCGGCAGCAGCGTCGGCTCAGCCTGCGGGTGCTGCTGCGCGAGCGCGGCAGCCGGTCCGACGGTCTCGATACGGCTGCCCCGGACCAGTACCGCATGCTCTGCCAGCACCGGCGAGCCGGCGGTGACCGGGGCGATCCAGCGGGGTTGTATCAGTTGCAGCGGCTCGGCTGGGTTCATCACGGTCGGGGCTCCTGGGGGCTCCTGGCTAGGGGAATTAGATCACAGGCGGAATAGTTTAAAATTCAAGGATTTAGCCCCCGCAAAGGGGCCTGAAACCCCGCAAGGGGGCTTGAAAATAACCGCAGTCAGTCACTGCACGCAACCGCGCACGCAACCGCGCACGCAACCGCGCACGTAACCGCAGCTTCCCGGGCCCATGGACCAATTCGCTAAAGAAACCGTACCGATCAGCCTCGAGCAGGAAATGAAGCGTTCTTTCCTCGATTACGCGATGAGCGTGATCGTGGGCCGGGCGCTGCCGGATGTCCGGGACGGCCTCAAGCCGGTGCATCGCCGCGTGCTCTTTGCGATGCACGAACTCAACAACGACTGGAACCGTGCCTACAAGAAGTCGGCGCGTATCGTCGGGGATGTGATCGGTAAGTACCACCCGCATGGCGATACCGCCGTCTACGACACCATCGTCCGGATGGCCCAGCCCTTCTCGCTGCGGTACATGCTGGTGGACGGCCAGGGCAATTTCGGCTCGGTCGACGGCGACAGCCCGGCGGCGATGCGTTACACCGAGATCCGCCTGGCCCGGATCGCGCACGAGATGCTGGCCGACATCGACAAGGAAACAGTCGACTTCGGCCCCAACTACGACGGCTCGGAGCGCGAACCGCTGGTTCTCCCGGCCCGCATCCCCAACCTGCTGATCAACGGCAGCACCGGTATCGCGGTGGCGATGGCCACCAATATCCCGCCTCACAATCTCGGCGAGGTGATCGAAGGCTGTCTGCTGGTGCTGGAGCAACCGGACGTCTCGATCGATGAGTTGATCGAGAAGATTCCGGCGCCGGACTTCCCGACCGGCGGCATCATCTACGGCGTGTCGGGCGTGCGTGAAGGCTACCGCACCGGCCGCGGGCGGGTGGTGATGCGGGCAAAGACCCATTTCGAAGACCTGGAACGCGGCAACCGCCAGGCGATCATCATCGACGAGATTCCCTACCAGGTGAACAAGGCGGTCCTGCAGCAGCGGATCGCTGAACTGGTGAACGAGAAGAAGATCGAGGGCATCTCGGACATCCGCGATGAATCCGACAAGCAGGGCATGCGGGTCGTGATCGAGCTCAAGCGCGGCGAGAACGCCGACGTGATCCTGAACAACCTGTACAAGCAGACGCAGTTGCAGGACAC
>JBBRJB010000641.1:0-1782 GCA_038220085.1 Burkholderiales bacterium | reverse complement strand
TCTTCAATGGCGAGCGCTATGCAGTTGCGGCCGGGCGGCGCGGTAGTGGCCGAATGACGGGGGAGGGGCAGGCCGGCAGCAGGGTCGTCCGGGGCTCGGCCCCTGGACGTACGGCGAGCGCGGCCAGTTGGTGATGTTAGTCGATGCCCGCCAGCTTCGCCAGATGACCGCCCTCCAAGCAGGGTCCGGGCAGGGAGTGACTATCGGCAGGGATGGCTATCGGCAGGGAGTGGCTATCATCCGACAGGCGAGGCGCACGAGCCCGGACCTGCGGAAAACGTCGTGGGGATACGAAGGAGAAGTGCATGCTGAAGATCTGGGGACGCCTGAGTTCGATCAACGTCCAGAAAGTCGTGTGGTGTGCCCGGGCCCTTGGGCTGGATTTCGAGCGCGTTGACGCCGGGGACGCCTTCGGCGTCGTCGATACCCCGTCCTTTCGCCTGCTGAACCCGAATGGCAAGGTTCCGGTCATCGAGGATGACAGCCTCGTGCTGTGGGAGTCCAATGCGATCTTGCGCTACCTCTGCGCCAGGCATGCAGCCGCCGGTCTTTGCCCCGAGGACCGCGGGGAGCGCGCCCGCTGCGACCAGTGGATGGACTGGCAAGCGACTGAACTGACCCCGGCAATGCGGGTGGCGTTCATCCAGCTGGTGCGCACCCCGCCGGCAGACAGGCAGCAGTCGCAGATCGACGAGTCGTCGGGGCAGACCGAGTCCCTGGTCGGCATTCTCGACGAGGCGCTTGCCGGCCGCTCTTTCATCGTCGGTGACCGCTTCACCATGGCCGATATCCCGCTCGCCTGTGCGCTGTACCGCTGGTACGCCATGCCCGTGGCGCGGCGCGGGCGGCCCGGCCTGGAGAGCTGGCTCCTTCGCTGCCGCGCCCAGGCCGGCGCACGGGAGGCCCTGGTACCTCTCAGCTGAGCAAGGAGCCTGCGCGGCAGAAGGAGGGGGGCGCGTTGGGCTTGCGGGCCCAACCCGAAGGGCCGGGCCGATACGAGGGGCCATCCGTCGTTGCCGACTCGTTGTGTGGGGTCAACCACACCGCCTCATCGGCGCCTCGTCTGGCCTCTCGTCTCGACCCGGCGCGCCCCCCTCCTTCTGCCGCGCAGGCTCCTAGCCGCCGCCGGCAGGCGGAAATCCCAAAGCGCTTTACCATGTCACAGTAAATTCGCGGCGGCAGCGAGCGCCGCACATCTTGAAGAGGAGCCGGAATGGCCAAACCGAACTATGCGTTCGCAAAGCGTCAGCGAGATCTAGCCAAGAAGCAGAAGAAAGAAGAGAAGAAGCTGCGCAAAGCCGGTCCGACCGAAGGCGGCGCCGACACCTCGGCAGAACCGCAGAGCGAGGATCCGGACCAGGCGGTCGATCAGGGCGCGGCGCATGCTTCGGTGCCGGGCCCTGACGGGGTCGTCGGTTCACCGGATAACACGGCCCGGGACGGCGGTCAGGCGACCAGCTGAGCGGGTGCTCAGCCGACCGGGCCCAATCGGGTCAGTCGCTGGGCGAACACCAGGTCATCCATTGCTTCCTCAGGACTGAAGGACGGTCCGGCGACCTTGATCGCCAGTAGTTCCGCCGGCGCCCCGACCGAAATGCCGGCATGGGCGCAACCGAGCGCCTGCCGGCCGCCGGCCACTGCCCGGCGCCACAGACTGCTCCCCGGGTGCGGGGAGTCGGCATCGACCAGCAGGGATCGTCGCTGCTGGCGCAGCCTTGCCTGATACTCCAGCCAGCGCAGTTCCTCGGCGGGATCCACGCCCACGTTGCTATCGCTGCCGAT
>JBBRJB010000640.1:0-1789 GCA_038220085.1 Burkholderiales bacterium | reverse complement strand
GTTCCGCCCCGAGGGGAAGTATCCTCCCATCGGGGAATCTCGCGATGAATCCGGGCGCGTTTGGTATTCTCTGCTGATCTGCCCTCCGATCCGCCAAGGATCGATCAACCAGGTTGCCAGTCCAATGAAGCTAGCCACCCTCAAGGACGCTACTCGCGACGGCCAACTCGCAGTGGTATCGCGCGATCTGAAGACGGCCGCGTTGGCTGACGGGATCGCGGGCACCCTGCAGCGCGCGCTCGACGACTGGACCTTTCATGCGCCGCAGTTGCAGGATCTCTACGACGCGCTGAACCAGGGCAAGGCCAAGCACGCCTTCGGGTTCGATCCTCACCAGTGCATGTCGCCATTGCCGCGGTCTTATCAATGGGCCGACGGCTCGGCCTATGTCAACCATGTGGAACTGGTCCGCAAAGCGCGCAATGCCGACATGCCCGCCACCTTCTGGACCGATCCGCTGATGTATCAGGGCGGATCGGACGATTTCCTCGGGCCGACCGACGGCGCGAAATTCGCATCCGAAGACTGGGGCATCGACTTCGAGGCCGAAGTGGCGGCAATCGTGGACGATGTCGCCATGGGCACCACCGCCGAGGCCGCCGGTGAACGGATCCGGCTGCTGATGCTGGTCAACGACTGGAGTCTTCGCAATCTCGTGCCGTCCGAGTTGGCCAAGGGTTTCGGTTTTTTCCAGTCGAAGCCGGCCACGACCTTTTCGCCGGTGGCCGTCACCCCGGACGAACTCGGCGATGCCTGGCGCGACGGCAGGGTGCATCTGCCGATCCACTGCTTCTGGAATGGTCGCCAGGTCGGCCGCGCAGAAGCGGGCGAGGACATGGTGTTCAGCCTGGTCCAGTTGATCGCGCACGTCGCCAAGACGCGCCATGCGCGCAGCGGATCGATCATCGGCTCCGGGACGATTTCCAACAAGGATGCCAGCCGGGGTTATTCCTGTATCGCGGAGGTGCGGGCGCTGGAAATGATCGCCGACGGCAAGGTCAGCACGCCGTTCATGAAGTTTGGCGACCGGATCCGCATCGAGATGCTCGACCAGTCCGGCCGATCGATATTCGGCGCCATCGAACAGGAAGTGCTATCGAACGAGACCTGAATCGGCGGGCACCGCCGTCCGGCGACAACTCCCGCGGGAAGCCGACCGGGCGCATGGGCTCTTGGGCGGTGATTCGTGATGTCCCGAACCGCCGACGGACTCGGGGTTGTCACGATGGCATTTGACAGTTTTGGTCAGGTCATGGACACGATGGATCTCGTCAAGCGCGCCTGGTCTTCGCTCAACGTGCCCACTCCGTTTACCCCGACCTTGAGCGTCGAGGAAATCGACAAGCGTATCACCGACCTGCGGGCGGTCGAGCAGTGGCTGGCGCTGAACCAGAACCTGCTTCGAACCACGATTCAGGGCCTGGAGATCCAGCGCGGCACGTTGGATGCAATCAACGCGATGTCGGACTCGTTCGGCAAGACAGTCCAACCCGACGAGACCATGGCACAGGCGCTCGCCCAGTTCGCCGCCGCGGCCGCGGCAAGGCACACCGCCGGCGTGCCACCGGCGCCCTGGCCCGAAGCGACCGGGAAGGCCGAGGACGTTGACGATACCGCTCCCGCCCCGGCCGCGAACGCTGCGCAGCCAGCGGCGGCCTCCCCGTTCCCGGGCCAGGTCGACCTGATGCAGGCGGCCGGCATCGACCCGATGGCGTGGTGGAATCTGCTGCAGAACAACTTCCAGCAGATTGCCGAAGCCGCGACCACCGGTGCGGTGCCGCCCGCTCCC
>JBBRJB010000639.1:0-1789 GCA_038220085.1 Burkholderiales bacterium | reverse complement strand
CTCATGGGTGACCACCAGCATGGTCATGCCCTCGTCAGCGAGGTTGCGCATCACCGACAGCACCTCACCGACCAGTTCCGGATCGAGCGCGGAGGTCGGCTCGTCGAAGAGCATCGCCGCCGGCTTCATTGCCAGCGCGCGGGCAATCGCCACCCGTTGCTGCTGCCCGCCCGACAATTGGGACGGCCAGGCCGTCGCCTTGTCCGACAGCCCGACCTTGTCGAGCAGGGCCAGTGCGTCGCGTCGGGCCGCCGCCGGCGCTTCCCGTTTGACGAAGAGCGGACCCTCCATCACGTTCTCCAGGACCCGGCGGTGGGGAAACAGGTTGAACCGCTGGAACACCATGCCGACCTGGCTGCGCAACTGGTGGATCGATTTCGAGCGCGGATCCACGCGTTGCCCCAGAACCCGGATTTCGCCGCCCTCATGCGACTCGAGCGCATTGATGCAGCGCAGGATCGTCGACTTGCCCGAACCCGAGGGTCCGATCAGGCAGACGACCTCGCCGGCATCGACGCGCAGGCTGACGCCCTTGAGCACCTCGTGCTCGCCGAATCGCTTGTGCAGATCGTCGATTTCGATCATCGCGCCTTGCCGCTGCCGAGCCGGCGCTCGAGCCGGCGCAGACCGTAGACCAGGGGCAGGCTCAGCATCAGGTAAAGCAGGGCCACCAGCGTGTAGACGGTCATGTTCTGGAAGGTCGAGGACGCGATCAGCTGGCCGGCGCGGGTCATCTCGGCGACCGTGATGGTGGATACCAGCGACGAGTCCTTGAGCATCATCACCAGCGTGTTGCCGTAAGGGGGCAGCGCAATCTTGAAAGCCTGCGGCAGGATGACGCGACGCATGATCAGGGGCGGGCGCATGCCGATCGCCTGGGCGGCTTCGGTCTGGCCGGGATCGACCGCCTCGATACCCGCCCGGAAGTTCTCGGCCTGGTATGGAGAGTAGGCAATGCCCAGTCCGACGACACCTGCCTGGAAGGCCGTGAGCTGCACGCCGAAGTCCGGCAGGACGAAGTAGATGTAGAACAACTGCACGATGATCGGCAGTCCCCGGATCAGGTTGATGACGGTGGCGGCGCCTGTGGACAGCAGCCGAACCGGAGAAACCCGCAGCAGTGCCAGCGCCAGGCCGAGCAGACTGCTGAGGATGAAGGACAGCACCGTGACCTCCACCGTCACCACGGCGCCGCGAAGCAGGATCGGGAGGAAATCGACGGCGTTCTGGACGAACGAGGCCGCCATGAAGCGCTGTCTTCAGGTTCTCACAGCCCCCATTTCTGGACGATCTTCGCCAGGGTGCCGTCGGACTTGATCGAGGCGATGGCCTTGTTCAGCCGTTCCAGCAGTTGCGTGTCGCCCTTCCTGACGACCAGGCAGACATCGCCGACATTGGTCGGCTGATAGTCCTTGGACAGCTTCACTGCCGGGTTCGTGTTCTGTGCGATCTGGTAGGCGACGATCGGCTGGTCGCCGACACCGGCCTTGATCCGGCCGAGGGCGATGTCGCGCATCATGTCCGCAATGGAATCGTAACTGCGGACTTCCTTGAAGCCGCCTTTCTTGTTGAGCATGTCGAGAAAGACGGTGCCGACCTGCGCGCCCACCATTTCGCCCTTGAGTTCGTCGAGGCCTGGATAGGACTTGTTGTCGTCGGCCTTGACGATCAGTCCTTCGCCGTACGAGTAGACCGGGTCGGTGAAGTCCACCACTTGCGCGCGCTGGGCGGTCCGCAACATGCCGGCGGAAATGATGTCGATCTTGTTCGAGGTCAACGAAGGAATCAG
>JBBRJB010000638.1:0-1795 GCA_038220085.1 Burkholderiales bacterium | reverse complement strand
GGGTGCGGGTGCGGGTGGTGCCTGTGCGGGCGGGGCCGGGCTAGCCATGCGCTCCCATCAGGCGTCCGCTGCCAGCAGCGAATCCTCGATGTCACGACGGCGCCGGCGCCGCTGCCGACGGGCTGCCAGCGGGTTTTTCATCTGGGTCATGTAATAGAAGGACTTGAAGGCAAACAAGGCACCACGATACGGGGTGCCCCGGTGGATGTCCCCGGACAGGATCGAGAGCACAGCCTCCCGGGTGCGAAGCGGGTTGCGTGGGTACATGAAAAGCTCGCGGATGACCGGCCGGCTCATACGCTCGATGAACCAGGAGAATTCCTTCAGCCCCTTGCGAAGGCTCCTCTCGTAGTCCTGCATGGCCCGCGGTGCCGAATCCGGCCGGTCCATGCAGGCCAGGACTGGCTCGACCGCCATGAAGGCGTTGCTCATCGCCAGGAAGACCCCGGATGAAAAGACCGGATCGATGAAGGAAAAGGCGTCGCCGACCAGCAGGTAGGCCGCCTCGTCGGCTGCGCCATGGGCACAGGTGACGGTATAGGAGTAATTGCCGGTGGCGTAGACCTTGTCTACCGGTGTGGCCTTGGCAAGCCTTTCGGCCAGCGGCGGACAGAGAGCGATGGTATCGGCGAAGAACGCCGGCAACGGCTTGGCGCGCGACTTGAGGTAGTAGGGCCAGCAGACGGCCCCGATGCTGGTGGTCCCGTCGGCCAGGGGAATCAGCCAGAACCAGCCGTGCTCGAACCAGAAGATCGAGATATCACCCTCGCGGCTGCCTTCGTGCCGGTGGACCCCGCGGAAGTGACCGTAAACCGCTGCGCTGGCATGACGCGGGTTGCGCTGCTTGCAGCGCAGCTTGCCGGCCACGAAGGTATCGCGGCCCGACGCATCCACCAGAACCCTCGCCTCCCATTCCTGCGATGTGCCGTCGGGGCCGACCGACCGGACGCGGGCGCCGCCGAACCGCGGCGCGAATTCAGCGTCCCTGGCCCGATGGCCCTCCAGGACTCGCGCCCCTTGCGCTGCGGCGTTGCGCAGCAGGATATGGTCGAAGTCGGAACGTCGGACCTGCAGCGCGCCGGCCAGCGACTTGTCCCAGGCATCGACGAATCGCAGTCTTGATGTGTGGCTATGCGCCGGCGAAATGAACTCGACTCCCCATTTAGGCATGCCTATTGCATAGACCTGCTCACGAACACCGAGGTCGTCGAGAAGCGGCATGTTGGCCGGCAGCAGCGACTCACCGATATGAAAGCGCGGATGAACATCCTTGTCGAGCAGCACCACGTCACGCCCCTGCCTCGCCAGCAATGCGGCCACAGTCGATCCCCCCGGACCGCCGCCGATCACCAACACCTCGCACCGCTGCACGCCCACAGGTCTGTCTCGCCTCGCCGCTGCCACTCCAGGGTGGCTGATTATAGGAAGGGTCGGTGGCCGCGCAGCCAATCCAACCGGTTTATTCAGCCCGGCGCAATGATAGTGCAGTCCAATGCGGGCACTGTCCACCGGCGGCCGACAGTATGGGGCTCTCGGTCAGTCCCTCGCTCAATAGATCCCCATCGACAGGCCCTGCGCCAGCGTGGCGCCCAGTTCCCCGGCGCGTTCGAGGTCCGCCGCCGCCACCGTCTTCGGCGCCAGGATCGCTTCGGCCGTCTGGGCCCGGGTAATCACCACCATCGGCTCCGCGACCGGCTTGAGTCGCCACCCGGTCGCAATCCGGGTGACCTGACGGGCAGCGCCTTGCCCGTCAGACCCGGCCGCGATGATCAGCGCGTAAGCGCGCCCCGCAACC
>JBBRJB010000637.1:0-1806 GCA_038220085.1 Burkholderiales bacterium | reverse complement strand
GGCAACGGCCTGGGCATCGACGTCCGCCGGATCACCTGGCCGCGGGTGCTCGACGTGAACGACCGGGCGTTGCGCGACGTCACAATCGGGCTGGGTGGTGTCATCAACGGATTTCCACGCCAGGATCGATTCGACATCGTGGTGGCGTCGGAAGTCATGGCAATCCTTTGTCTGGCGAGAGATTTCGCGGACCTGAAGCAGCGCCTGGGCGACATCGTCGTGGGCTACAGCATGGCACAGCAACCGGTAACGGCGCGCCAGTTGCAGGCCGACGGCGCGATGGCGGCGCTGCTTCGGGATGCGGTCAAACCGAACCTGGTGCAGACGCTGGAAGGCACGCCGGCGCTGGTACACGGCGGACCGTTCGCCAACATCGCGCATGGTTGCAGTTCCGTCATCGCGTCCAGTGCCGCAATGAAGCTGTCGGACTACGTGGTGACCGAAGCGGGTTTCGGCGCCGATCTCGGTGCCGAGAAGTTTATCGACATCAAGTGCCGGGCGTCCGGTCTGCGACCGCACTGCGCGGTGGTCGTGGCCACCATCCGGGCGCTCAAGTACCACGGGGGCGCCTCGCTGGATTCGCTCAACCGGGAGGACCTGGTGTCGTTGCAGGCCGGCCTGCCCAACCTGCTCAAGCACGTGGCGAACCTCAGCGAAGCCTTCGGGCTGCGGTGCGTCGTGGCGCTGAATCACCGCACCCACGACACCGACGCCGAGGTTGAACTGCTTCGCGAGAAGCTGGCAGGCTACGACACGCCGGTCGTGGTGGCACGCCACTGGGCGCAGGGGGGCGCAGGGGCCATCGACCTGGCCCACGCCGTGGTCGAAGCTGCCGCCGATCCGGCGCCGGTGCGCCTGCTGTACGAGGACGACATGCCCTTGTGGGACAAGCTCGAAACGGTGGCGCGGCGCATCTACGGCGCTGCCCAGGTTTTCGGGGACAGGAAGGTGCGCACCCGTGTCGATCAGTTGCAGGCGTCCGGATACGGCCACCTGCCGATCTGCGTCGCCAAGACCCAGTCGTCGTTCTCCGGAGACCCGACCCTGCGCGGCGCGCCCCACGGCCACACCCTGACGGTGCGGGAAGTCCGGCTTGCCGCGGGCGCCCGCTTCGTGGTGATGGTCTGTGGCGACATGATGACCATGCCCGGACTGCCGGCATTGCCGGCCGCCCATGCGATCAGCGTCACCGATGAAGGCAGGATCACCGGGCTTTCCTGACACCGGCACCAGTCGGCACCAACTTTCGGGCAGCCGACCGCGCGCTCTGGAGCAGGCCAGGCGGCATCAGTCGTCTGATTCTCCCGGCTCGTAGAGCGCCTCCCGGCCGATCCGGTCGAGGCACAGTTCCGCGGTCCAGGGAAGCATCAGGCTGCCGCAGCGCGAGTCCCGGTAAAGCCGCTCCAGCGGCAGGCTCCTGAGCATCGACTGGCCGCCGCAGGTGCGGATGGCAAGCCGGGTGATCTCGTTGGCGTTCTCCATGACCGTAAAGTGCGCAGCGTACGCCCGCAGGCGCATTTCCCTGGGCGGATCGATCCGGGCCTCGGAGAAACTGCGCAGGAAGATTGCACGCGTCTGCTCCAGCAGGATATGCATCTGCGCGGTCGCGATCTGCTTGGTCGGGTGCATGCGTCGTTTTACCGGCGGATCCATGCCCTCGACCTCGCCGCGCAGGTACTGGACGGTGAATTCGTAGGCGGCCAGCGCGATGCCCATGTAGGTCGGCGACAGCGCCGAGAACATGTGCGGCCAGCGGTTTGCGGCCTGGAAGTAGATTCCGCGCGGCATCATCTGCCCGCTGTCCGG
>JBBRJB010000636.1:0-1806 GCA_038220085.1 Burkholderiales bacterium | reverse complement strand
CTTGATGAGCGCCCGCAAGGAGTTGCCGTGGGCCGCCACAATGACTTTTCGACCGATCTTGAGAGAGGGGGCGATCGACTCGTTCCAGAATGGCACCACCCTCGCCACGGTGTCCGCGAGGCACTCGGTGCGCGGGAGTTCCCCCGGACGCAGGCGGGCGTAACGCGGATCGCCGTCTGACAGCCGCGGATCGCCGTCCGGCAGCGGCTCGGGCGCCGTGGCATAGGCGCGGCGCCAGATCTGGACCTGCGCCTCCCCGTACTTTGCCGCGGTTTCGGCCTTGTTCAAACCTTGGAGATTGCCGTAATGGCGCTCGTTCAGGCGCCAACTGTGGACCACCGGCAGCCACATCTGGTCCATCTCGTCCAGGACCGTCCATAATGTACGGATCGCCCGCTTCAGGACCGAGGTGTAGCAGAGGTCGAAGCTGAAGCCTTCCTCAAGCAACTGTTGTCCTGCCCGACGCGCTTCCCGGAGGCCGGTTTCGGTCAGGTCGACGTCGGTCCAGCCGGTAAAACGGTTTTCCAGGTTCCATTGGCTTTCGCCATGGCGAATCAGGACGATCTTCTGGGACATCGGCGAGGGTAATCCAGTCGGTGAGGTGGCCTATAATTCTCGCCTATTTGAAAGAACGGTGCCGTGAACTTCGTAACTGACAATATCTTCCTGATCGCAATCGCCTTCCTCTCCGGCGGCATGCTGGTGTGGCCGCTGGTCAATCGAGGAATGGCCGGCGCCACGCTCGGCACGCTGCAGGCGACCCGGATGATGAACGACCAGGGAGCGGTGGTGATCGACGTCCGGCCGAACGCGGAATTCGCCAACGGGCACCTGCCGAATGCGCGCAACATCCCTGCCGAAGACGTGGCCAAACGGCTGAACGAACTGCCCGCCGGCAAGCCGATCATCGTCGTCTGCGGCAGCGGCAACCGCGCGGGCAAGGCCGCGTCCGCCTTGCGGGCAGCCGGCCGCCAGGAGGTCTTCTGCCTGGATGGCGGGATCGCAGGATGGCAGCAGGCGGGCCTGCCGCTTGTAAAGAAGTAGCTCCTATCCCCTGAAGGATTTTCCGCATGTCTGCCAAGGTCGTGATGTACAGCAAGACCACCTGTCCTTATTGCCACCGCGCCGAGCAAGTGCTGCGCGAGCGCGGCGTGAACGACCTGGAGATCATCCAGATCGACGTCGAGCGTTCGCGGCGGGCCGAAATGATCGAACGAGCCAATCGCAGCACGGTGCCTCAGATTTTCATCGACGGCGAGCATGTGGGTGGCTGTGACGACCTGGAGGCGCTGGATCGCGCAGGCGGCCTGGTTCCGCTGCTGCAGCGGCAGTAAACTCGCCTCCCCGGCGCCCTTCGAACCCGACAGGATCTTCCCCAATGGCTGACGACTCCAATCCCACCGACTCCAACCCGGTTTTCCAGATCCAGCGCATGTACCTCAAGGATCTCTCGCTGGAGATACCGCATGCGCCGCAGATCTTCCTGGAGCAGGCGCAGCCGACGGTCGAGGTGTCCATCGACACCGAGCCTGCGCAGCTGGCGGAGGGCGTCTTCGAGGTCACCGTGACCGTCACGGTCACGACGCGGGTGGAGAAGGAGAAGGTCGTCTTCCTGGCGGAAGCCAAGCAAGCCGGGATCTTTGAACTGCGCAACATCCCGCAGGAGCAGATGGAGATGGTGCTGATCATCGTGTGCCCCAACACCATCTACCCGTACCTGCGCTCGAACGTTGCGGATGTGATCCAGCGCGCCGGGTTCCCGCCGATCCACCTGGCCGAAATCAACTTCGAGGTGCTCTACCAGCA
>JBBRJB010000635.1:0-1811 GCA_038220085.1 Burkholderiales bacterium | reverse complement strand
TTCGCCGGCCCGCCCCGCCCGCGCCGGGTGGCGCCCCAGCAAGGCCCGCACGGCGGGAATCTGCGCCAGCATCATGAGTACCACGAGTAGCGCCAGCACGCCACTGATGGGCCGCGTCAGGAACGGCTCGAAGCTGCCGTCCGAAAGCACCAGGCCGCGCCTCAGGGACTTGTCGATGATGTCGCCCAGCACCAGGCCCAGGACGAACGGCGCCACCGGGAATCCGCGGCGCCGCAGGAAGAAGCAGACGATGCCCGACACCAGCATCACCCAGACGTCGAAGAGTCGCTGCGTGATCGCGTACGAGCCCAGCACGCACAGCACGAAGATGATCGGCATGATGATCTCGCGCGGCACCTGCAGTACCCACAGGATCGGGCGCACCATGATCAGCCCGAAGAACAGGATCGACAGGGTGGCGATCAGCGTGATGCCGACCACGTCGTAGATGAACTGGGGCTGGTTGATCATCAGCATCGGCCCGGGCTGCGCCCCGTGGATGATCATTGCCGCCATCAGGACCGCTGACGGCGCGGACCCCGGGATGCCGAGCGCCAGCGCCGGGATCAGCGCACCCGGCACGGCGGCATTGTCGCCGGTCTCGGCCGCCATCAGGCCTTCCACCGAGCCCCTGCCGAACAGGTCGCGCTCCCGGCTCGCGCGCTTGGCGGCGGCGTAGGACGACCACGAGGCCATGTCCTCGCCGACACCCGGCAGGATCCCGACGAAGACGCCGATCAGGCCGGAGCGCAGGATGGTGCGCCAGTACTGGAGCAGGTCCCGGATATTCGGCAGGATCGAGTCGGTGGTCGACTTGACCGGCTTGACCGTCGGTTGGCTCATCACGGTCAGGATCTCGGCAAAGCCGAAGGCGCCGACCAGCGCGGGAATCAGGCCGATGCCCCCGGTCATGGCGTTCTCGCCGAAGGTGAAGCGCGGATGGGCGTGGATCGGGTCGAGGCCGATGGTGGCGACGAAAATCCCGAGCAGTCCCATCAGCCAGCCCTTGACCGGATTGGTGCCGGTCAGGCTGCCGGACATCATGACGCCGACCATCCCGAGCCAGAAGAATTCGAAAGCGCCGAAGGACAACGCCGCCTCGGCCAGCAGCGGCGTGAACATCGCCAGCGCGACCACACCGAACAGCGAACCGGCGACCGACCCGGTGGTGGCGATCCCCATCGCCCGGCCGGCCTTGCCCTGACGCGCGAGCATGTTGCCGTCGAGGCAGGCGGCCGCGTTGGCCGCCGTGCCGGGGATATTCAGCAGGATGGCCGTGCGACTGCCGCCGTAGATCGCGCCGACGTAGACGCAGATCAGCACCAGGATCGCGTCGTTGGCCTCCATCTTGACCGTCAGGGTGGTGAACAGCGCCACTCCCAGGGTTGCCGACAGGCCGGGAAGAAGGCCGATGACGATGCCCACCAGGGTCGCGCCCAGTGCATAGGCGATCTGCCACGGGCCGGCAAGACCGGCCAGGGCATTGCCGAGGTGACTCAGACCTTCCATGGCGGCAGACCCCGATTCATACCCCGACACGCTCCGAGCAAGCCTAGGGAAGGCGAACCAGGAACACCGACTCGAACAGCCAGGCAATCGCAAAGCAGGCGAGCAGCGAGATCACCAGCGTCAACGGAAGTTTGCGCAGGAGGCTACCCTGGGCGCGCCATTGCGGCCAGCTGAAGGCGGTGGTGAACAGGAAGACGAAGGTCGACGCCAGCAGCGCGAACGGAAGTCCGCGCCCGAGCAGCAGTCCGGCAAACAGCACGCACAGCGTGCCGGCCGCGAGCGTGCGCCGGACATCGCCGGCG
>JBBRJB010000634.1:0-1823 GCA_038220085.1 Burkholderiales bacterium | reverse complement strand
GTGGCGACGGCCGCTTCGAACGCGGCTTCGAACAGCGGGAGGTCGCAACGGCGCATCGTCAGCCCGGCCGCCATCGCATGGCCGCCGAACTTCAGCAGCGTGCCGGGATTGCGTTTCTCGACCAGGTCCAGCACGTCCCGCAAATGCACGCCCGGAATCGAGCGCCCGGAGCCGCGCAGCAGGTCGTTGCTGTCGGGCGCGAGCGCCATACAGGGGCGGTGGTGCAGGTCCTTCATTCGTGAAGCGACCAGGCCGATGACGCCGTGATGCCAGCCGGGATCCTGCACCACCAGGGCCCGGCGCGCCGGATCCACGTCGCACAGCAGCGCCTGGGCTTGCTCGCGCATGGTCTGCTCGATGCCCCGGCGCTCCTGGTTGATGGTATCGAGTTCTTCGGCCAGTGCCAGGGCGCGCGGGAAATCATCCGTCAGGAGGCATTCGACGCCGATCGACATGTCGGACAGGCGTCCGGCGGCATTCAAGCGGGGTCCGACTGCAAAGCCGAGATCGGCGGCGCCGATCGTGCGCGCCGAGCGTCGCGCCACCTGAAGCAGGGCGGCTATGCCCGGACGACAGCGGCCCGCGCGCATCCGTTTCAATCCCGCGCTGACCAGGATGCGGTTGTTGCGATCGAGCGGCACCACATCGGCGACCGTGCCGAGCGCGACCAGGTCGAGCAGCGGGCCGAGCGACGGTTCCGGCGTCACGTCGGCGCTACCGGCGGCACCGGCGGCACCGAAGCGTCCCAGTTCGCGCCGATGCGATCGCAGGGCTGTCAGCAGGTAGAACATCACGCCCACGCCAGCGATGCACTTGCTGGGGAACGTGCAGCCAGGCTGGTTGGGATTGACGATGACGTCCGCGTCCGGCAGGCGTTCACCGGGCAGGTGGTGGTCGGTCACCAGGACCTTCATGCCGAGCGCGTGCGCGCGCTCGACGCCGGTCACCGAGGCGATGCCGTTGTCCACCGTCACCAGCAGGGCGGGGCGGCCGAGACGGGGGTGAACGGCCGCCATGTCCGATACCTCGGGTGTCAGCCCGTAGCCATTCTCGAATCGGTTGGGAACCAGGTAGTCGACCGTCGCGCCCATGGCGCGCAAGCCCAGCACCGCCACGGCGATCGCCGTGGCGCCGTCGCAGTCGTAATCGCCCACGATCAGGATCGGCTCCTGCCGGTCGATGGTGTCGCTGAGCAGTTGCGCCGCGGCGGCCAGTCCCTTGAGCGGGTGAGGCGGCAGCAACCCGGCGAGTTCCAGCCGCGCGTCGTCCGCGGTCGCCACGCCGCGCGCGGCCAGCAGCCTCGCCAGCAGCGGCGTCACGCCCGCTGCCAGCAGGCGCTGTTGCGCAAGGATGTCGACGGTGCGGGTCTGCAGTTTCATCGGTCAGGAGCCTCGGTCTTCGGTGAACAATTGCATCAGCGGGTCGCGCTTCCTTGCGCCGCGGCCGGATGCGGCGCGGGCCGGTACCCCGGGGCGACGCGCCGTCGGTAACCGCAGCCCGCGCAGCGTGCGCCCGAGGCTGGCCAAGCCGGAACGCAGCGATAGCGCCCATCCGGCCGCGCCGCCGACACTGCGCTGCAGCCAGCGCGCATCGCTGTCGCCGCACAACAGGATTTCAGGCGGTTGTGCGGCGGTGAGCCAGGCATGCAGCCGGGAGTCCAGCAAGCGCAGCGCTTTCAGCCATTGTTCGCGGTCGTCGCGCAGGCGCGCGTCCATCAGGCTGTCGTCGAGCGCCAGGCGTCCTTCTGCCAGTGCCTGGTTCCAGGCATCCAGCGCCGGTGAGGTGACCGGTCCGCTCAGCCAGATGCTGTTGATCGGCAGCGC
>JBBRJB010000633.1:0-1843 GCA_038220085.1 Burkholderiales bacterium | reverse complement strand
AGGGGCGGCCCAACAGGTGCGCCACCCGGTCGAAGTCGGCTGCGGCCAGTGCCTCCCGGACTCGGGAACTCGAAATCCGGATGCCGTTCTCGATCACCGTGGGCATGGCCTGGACGGCAATGCCGAGCCCGTCTCCCATCTGCTGGAGCAGGGCGAAGTCCCCGGCGCGCCGGGCGCCGAAGCGGAAGTCGTCTCCGATCAGCAGGCGGCGCGCCTGCAGTTCCTCGGCCAGGATGCGGGTGACGAACTCCGCGGCGCTGGTGGCGGCCAGCGACTGGTTGAAATGGGCCACGCACACCCGGTCGACATCCAGGGCGGCGAGCGACTCCAGCTTGTCCCGCAAATTCGCGATCCGCACCGGCTGGAGCACGCCGGCTGCGCGCGGGTCATGGCCGGGCGCGCCCCCGCGGGCCGCCAGTTGCTCGGCAAAGAATTCACGCGGGTGCGGTTCGAAGGTCAGCACGCAACTGGCGAGTCCGTGGCGACGGGCCTGCGCGACCAGCCCGCTCACCAGGGCCTGGTGGCCGCGGTGGATGCCGTCGAAGTTGCCGATGGTCAGTGCGCACGGCTCGCGGGCGTCGGGTGGAGGGAGTCGGCGGAACACTTTCACACCGGGATTATAAGGAGGCGGGCCCGCGCGCCGCGCGCTCGAAGGCCGCTGCTACCATCGCGCCGATGAAAACCCGGTCGAGCCGAACCCCTGTGGTCATCCTGATTTCGGGACGCGGTTCCAACCTGCGGTCGCTGGTGCAGGCGCACGCCGACGGTGCGCTGGACTGCGAGATCGCAGGCGTGATCAGCAATCGCCCCGACGCTGCCGGCCTGGGCTGGGCTGCCGAGGAGGGGCTTGCGACCCGCAGTGTCGATCACCGCGCCTTTCCCGACCGGGACGCGTTCGACCGGGCGCTGGCTCAGGCGGTGGCCGACCTGTCGCCGGCGGGACAATCCCCCTGGGTCGTGCTGGCCGGTTTCATGAGGATCCTCGGCGACGCTTTCGTCAGCCGCCACGCGGGCCGCATCGTCAACATCCATCCCTCGTTGCTGCCGATGTATCCCGGTCTGCACACCCATCGCCAGGCATTGGCCGACGGTGCGCTGCTTCACGGCGCCACCGTCCACCTGGTGACGCCCAGGCTCGATCACGGTCCGGTGATCGCCCAGGCGGTAGTGCCGGTGCTGGCCTCCGACGACGAGGACAAACTGGCGCAGCGGGTGCTGTCGATGGAGCACCGGCTTTATCCGCTCGCCCTGCAATGGCTGGCGGCGCAACGCGTCACCGTCGACGCGGGGCGGGTGCTGCTCGACGGCGCCGATCGGGCCGGACAGCGGGTGTTGTGGCATCCCCTCCTGCGCGACGCGTCGCCCGGCTGATGCGAGCGGAGGACGCTGCGGCCGAAGCACTGGCGCTGATCCTTGCGACGTCGCCGGGGTCGACCAAGCCGGCCGACCAGCTGCTGCACGAATTCTTTCGCGCGCATCCCGCGCTCGGCCAGCGGGACCGCGCCCAGGTCGGAGACTGGGTGTTCGATGTCCTTCGCAACCTGCGGCGCTATCGGCAGGTGACGACGGCAACGGATACGGCACCGGCAACGGCCCCATCGGGGGAGGGTGCGACGGCGCTGGCGGCCGCCCGGGATCTGATTGCGGTGGCGCGGGCCGCCGGCAGCCTTCCTGCGGACAGCCCGGCCGGCGGCCCGGCGAGATCATCGGAGCCCCCGGACGCGATCCGCTACAGCCTGCCTGACTGGCTCTGGGAGCGGCTGCGGCAGGCGCACGGCGAGCGGGCCGGCGCCATCGCCGAATCGCTCCTGAAGATCGCCCCGATCGACCTGCGGGTCAACCT
>JBBRJB010000632.1:0-1845 GCA_038220085.1 Burkholderiales bacterium | reverse complement strand
AGGTTCTCCGGGCCGACATAATTCGCGCTCGGACGGATGATCTTGTTGTCCTGGCGCTGCTCGATCACATGAGCCGCCCAGCCGGCGGTCCGGGCAATGACGAAGAGGGGGGTGAACATCTCCGTCGGCACGCCCATTGCGTGGTAACTCACCGCGGAGAACCAGTCCAGGTTCGGGAACATCTTCTTGGCGTCCGACATCACCTTCTCCAGGCGTTCCGCGATGTCGAACATCTGCATGTCGCCCGCTGACTTGGAAAGCCGTTTCGCGACTCCCTTGATCACCTGGTTGCGGGGGTCGCTGATCGTGTACACCGGATGGCCGAATCCGATGATGACCTCCTTGTTCTCGACGCGACGGCGGATATCCGCCTCCGCCTCGTCCGGGCCGGCATAGCGCTGCTGGACCTCGAAAGCGACCTCGTTTGCGCCACCGTGTTTCGGACCGCGAAGGGCACCGATCGCGCCGGTGATGGCCGAATACATGTCCGAGCCGGTGCCGGCAATAACGCGGGCGGCGAAGGTGGATGCGTTGAATTCGTGCTCGGCGTAGAGGTTCAGGGAGGTTTGCATCGCCCGGGTCCAGGCCTCGGGCGGCTTGCGGCCATGCAGCAAATCCAGGAAGTGACCGGCAATCGAGTCCTCCTCGGACTGCACGTCGATACGCCTGCCGCTGTGGCTGAAGTGGAACCAGTAGAGCAGCATCGAGCCCAGGCTTGCCATCAACCGGTCGGCGATGTCACGCGCCCCGGCCGGTTGATGACCGGAGCCTTCGGGAATCTGGCAGCCCAGGGCCGACACCCCGGTGCGCATGACATCCATGGGATGGGCGCTCGCGGGAAGAGATTCGAGCACAACCATGACGTTTGCCGGCAGGCCGCGCAGCGCGCGAAGCTTTTTCCGGTAGGCGGCCAGTTCGGCGCGATTCGGCAACTTGCCGTGCACGAGCAGGTAGGCGACCTCCTCGAAATCAGCCTTTTCCGCGACGTCCAGGATGTCGTAGCCGCGATAATGAAGGTCGTTGCCGGTGCGCCCGACCGTGCACAGCGCCGTGTTGCCGGCGGGGACGCCGGACAAGGCAACCGATTTCTTCGGCTTGACACCCGCCGTGGTTGCATCGTCGGAAGAAGAGGCAGAACGGACGGCGCTGGGGGACGGGATCTCGGGCAAGGCTTTCTTTTCTACGGGCCTGCGGGGTGACGGCATTCGTGATTCTCCTGGACTGTGGGTCGGCGCGCTACTTCTGTTGCGAAAAAAGCGCGTCGAGCTTGCGTTCGTACTCCCAGTAGCCGATCGCATCGTACAGTTCAGCGCGGGTCTGCATCGTCGAGACGACGTCGGCCTGGGTGCCGTTCTGGCGCAGCGACTGGTACACGGTCTGGGCGGCCTTGTTCATGGCGCGAAACGCGGACAGCGGATAGAGAACCATGGCGACACCGACGCTTCGAAGCTGCTCGACGGTGAACAGAGGTGTCTGCCCGAACTCGGTGATATTGGCAAGGATGGGCACCTTGACCGCCTCTGCGAACCGCCGATACATCTCCAGTTCGGTGATCGCCTCGGGAAATATCATATCGGCCCCCGCCTCGACGCAGGCGATCGCGCGATCAACGGCTGAATCGATGCCTTCAACGGCCAATGAATCAGTCCTCGCCATGATGACGAAGCCGGGATCGGTCCTGGCGTCTGCGGCGGCCTTGATGCGGTCGACCATTTCCTGCTTGCCGACGATCTCCTTGTTCGGGCGGTGGCCGCAGCGCTTGGCGCCGACCTGGTCCTCGATGTGCATGGCGCCGGCGCCGGCCTTGATGAGATTGCGGGTGGTGCGGGCGACATTGAAGGCCGA
>JBBRJB010000631.1:0-1858 GCA_038220085.1 Burkholderiales bacterium | reverse complement strand
TCAACCGGCACCCCCGCGACATCCGGGTCGGCGCCGACGTCGTTGATCGACACCAGGCGGGTCCAGCGATAGAGCGCCGTGTCCTCCACGCCTTTCGCCATCACCGGCGCGCACAACTGCTGGAACCGCAGCGCCCACTCGCCGGTGGGCCCGAGGAGGGTCTCCTCCAGCTTCTCCAGCAGCGCGTCGTGCGGCCCGGTAGCGCCATCGCCGGAACGGCGGTCTGCCAGCCGACTGCGCGCCGCCGCGCAGGCCTCGCGGACATAACGGCGGGTATGGTCGGGGGCTTTTGCTGCCGGATAGGTGCGGTACACCGGAAAGCAGGCAATGGTCTCGGCGAGCACCTCTGCACAGGCCTGCGTGGCGCCCTCGTCCTGCAAGGACGCGGGCAGCATCGCCTGGAACCCCCGGGTCAGCGATTTCATCTCGCTGCCGAAACTGCGTGCCAGCACCTCCTTCTTGGCGGCGAGCGCCATGTCGGCGAAACGAGGCGCGGTCTCGCCGGTGAATTCGCGCCAGATCTCGTCGACGCGGTCGGCGGTGTCGACATCGAGCAGCACGCCGCAGGCAAGGTTGGCGAAGTCGTAGCCGGTCGTGCCGCTGACGGGCCAGTCCGCGGGCAAGGCTTCACCTTCGGCGAGGATCTTCTCGGCAACGATATAGAGGGGAGCCGGTTTCGGTTGGCCGTCTTCCGCGGCGATGGCTTTCTGGAGGCGCCGGAAGTATTCCGCCGGATCCTGCAGGCCGTCCGGGTGATCCACCCGCAGGCCGCTGACGATGCCCGCCTGGACCAGTTCAATCACCAGCCGATGGGTGGCTTCGAACACCGCCGGATCCTCCAGGCGCAATGCGCCGAGGCCGCTGACGTCGAAGAAGCGGCGATAATTGATCCGGGTAGCCGCGTCCTGCCACGGCGCGAGTTCGTAGTGCTGGCACTCGATCACCGCCGCCAGCAGTTCCGGATCGGCCAGTACGGCCGCCAGCGGATCCCCAGGCTCGCCCGCCGGGTCGGCTTCGTCGCTGGCCTGATCAGCGGCGCTGCCGAAGATCAGCGCGTTGCCGCGCGCATTGATCGGCAGGCTGCGGTCGAAGTAATGCAGCCGGAAGGCGTATTCCGATTCGTCACGGCGCAGCTGCAGTTGACCCTGCGCGATCACTTCCGCCAGGGGCGCTCCGAGGATCGGCAGCAGCAGCCTGCCGGGTGCCACGCCGTTGGCGCCAGACCAGTCGATGTCGAAGCGATGGGCGTAGGGCGAGGCTTCGCCGCTTCTCAGCACGTCCTGCCACCAGGCGTTTTCGGCGCTCTCGACGCCCATGTGGTTGGGGACGATATCCAGCAGTTGCGCCAGCCCGAGGGCACGCAGCTCGCGGTTGAACCGGTCGAAGTCCGCCGCGCTGCCCAGATCCGGATTGATCACGCACGGATCGACCACGTCGTAACCGTGCATGCTCCCGGGAGTCGCGCGAAGGTAGGGAGAACAATAGACGTGGCTGATGCCGAGCGCCGCCAGGTACGGCAGCGCCAGGGTCGCTTCGCGAAAGCCGAACTCATGGTGCAACTGAAGCCGATAGGTTGCGCGGGGCAGCGAGCGCAGGGCCTTCGGTTTACGGGCAGATCCGGCGCGATCGCTGCCCGCCGCAGAGGAACGCTGGTTGTGTGTTGTGGTCATGACCGCAAGGTGTGGAGGCGACGAAAGGAGGCTCCTAGTACAACCTGTACCCGCGGCCTCGCCGCGGGGCCTCAGGTCTTCGCCGGTGGCGCCCCCGACTGGGACGAGTCGCCGGCGACAATCGGTCGCAGAGGGAACAAGGCCCGCAGCCCGCCCATGGGAATGCCGATCCAATCCGGCCGATGCGC
>JBBRJB010000630.1:0-1874 GCA_038220085.1 Burkholderiales bacterium | reverse complement strand
CAGGGTCTTGGCCAGATGCAGCCGCCCCCGCTCACCGCCGGACAGCTGGCCGACCAGCTTCTGCTGATCCTGTCCCTTGAAATTGAAGCGCCCGATATAGGCCCGCGACTGCATCTCGAAGCGGCCGACATTCATGATGTCGAGGCCGCCGGAAACGTCTTCCCAGACCGTCTTGTCGCCATTGAGCGAATCGCGGGACTGGTCGACATAGGCGACCTGCACGGTGTGACCGAGCTTGATGTTGCCGCTGTCGGGTTTTTCCGTGCCCGTGATCATTCGAAAGATGGTCGACTTGCCGGCGCCGTTGGGGCCGATGATGCCGACGATCGCACCCGGCGGGATCATGAAGCTCAGGTTGTCGACCAGCAGCCGATCGCCATAACCCTTGCTCACGCCGTCGAACTCGATGACCGCGTCGCCCAGTCGCTCGGCGACCGGAATGAAGATCTCCTGCGTCTCGTTGCGCTTCTGGTACTCGTGCGAGGACAGTTCATCGAATCGCGCCATCCGGGCCTTGCTTTTGGCCTGGCGCCCTTTCGGATTCTGCCGCGACCACTCCAGCTCCTTCTTCAACGCCTTCTGGCGCGCCGACTCGCTGGACTCCTCCTGTTTCAGGCGATTGCCCTTCTGCTCGAGCCAGGAGCTGTAGTTGCCTTTCCAGGGGATGCCGCTGCCGCGGTCCAGTTCGAGGATCCACTCCGCGGCGTTGTCCAGGAAGTAGCGATCGTGGGTAACCGCCACCACCGTACCCGGGAACTTCTGCAGGAACTGCTCGAGCCAGTCGACGCTCTCGGCATCGAGGTGGTTGGTCGGTTCGTCGAGCAGCAGCATGTCCGGCCGGGACAGGAGCAGCCGGCACAGCGCCACCCGGCGCTTCTCGCCACCAGACAGGGTGCCGACCGTGGCTTCCCATGGCGGCAGGCGCAACGCATCGGCGGCGATTTCAAGCTGCAGTTCCGTGTTTTCGGTACCGGCTGCCGCGATGACTGCTTCGTACTTGGCCTGGTCCGCGGCGAGCTGATCGAAGTCGGCGTCCGGCTCGGCATAGGCGGCATAGATCGCATCCAGCTTCGCCTTGGCTTCCATGATCTCACCCAACCCCTCTTCCACCGCCTGGCGAACGGTCGCCTCGGGATCGAGTTCCGGTTCCTGCGGCAGGAATCCCACCTTGATCCCCGGCATCGGGATCGCGTCGCCCTCGATGTCCTTGTCGAGACCCGCCATGATCCGCAGCAGGCTCGACTTGCCCGATCCGTTCGTGCCGAGCACGCCGATCTTGGCTCCGGGGAAGAAGCTGAGCGAGATGTCCTTGAGAATGGTGCGCTTGGGCGGAACAGTCTTTCCGACCCGATTCATCGTGTAAACGTATTGAGCCATCTTGAGAGCGGCTGGGGCCGCAGGTATTCCGGGATTGTGTGAAAGCAGGAGGCCGGGAACCCGACCGATGACGGCCGCCCGGGCCGACCGGCGCAGGCGAACAGCCGCCATTATCGCTCAGTCCCGGGGATTTATTTCCCGAACCGGTATCTCAGACGATTTTCAGCCGGGTTTTTGCGGCGGGGGCGGGGAAGAGGCGGTCGATCGCCGCGAGGGTCTTGGCTGAAAGCGTGAGGTTCAGCGCCGCGGCGTTTTCCGCTGCGCGTTCCGGTGACGTCGTCATGGGTATGGGCAGCGTCCTGCCGCGCGACAGCAGCCAGGCGATTGCCAGCTGAGCGGCGCTGGCGCCGTAGCTGTCCGCCAGCGCCTGCAGCCCGGGGTGTCGCGGCAGGCGGCCTTCGTCCAGGGGACAGTAAGCCATCGTCGCGATGTCGCGCTGGTCCATCCAGGGTTTCAGTTCAAACTCAACGCCACGCTCCGAGAGCGAGTAGTAGACC
>JBBRJB010000629.1:0-1888 GCA_038220085.1 Burkholderiales bacterium | reverse complement strand
ACGTCCTGGGCGCGATTGGTGGCGGCGACATAGGCGCCGCGGCTGTAGTAGTAGCGGGCGATATGTACTTCCCCGGCCGCCATCGCGTTGACCAGGAACTTCATGCGGGCCAGCGAATCCTCCGCGTACCGGCTCTCCTGGAAGCGGGTGGAGACCTGCTTGAAGGCCTCATAGGCTTCCCGAGAAGCCTGCTGATCGCGCTCCGAGAGGTCCTGTCCGGCCATTCTCGCGATCAGGCCTTCACGGTTGTTGAAGTTGATCAGCCCCTTGAGGTAGAACGCATAATCAAGTCGCTCATGGGTCGGGTGCAGACGGATGAACCGCTCCACCGCCATCAGCGCCTCGGCACGCTCGCCCTCTTTGTAGCTGGCCCAGGCCAGGTCCAGCTGGGCCTGCTGCGCAAAGCGACCGAATGGATAACGCGACTCGAGCTTGCGCAATGCCTTCTGGGCAGCGCCCCAGTTGCCCGAGTCCAGTTCACCCTTGGCGTCGGCATATAATTGCTCGGCCGTCCAGTTCGCCGTGGGGTCGTAGTCGGAGGTGGCGCAACCGCCCGCGGCAATGACGAGTGCCAGCAGCGCGGCCGCCGCCAGCCGGACGCTGGATCGCGACCTTGTCGCGACAGGTGGTGCTTGAATCATCAAAGTGAACTCCCGAGATGCCCGATTATAGTCAGCCGCCGGCATCGACCCCCCATGCTGCCCCGCCGCCCCTGCGCCTGACGACCCACGGCGGTGAGGGACATCGACTGGACCAGTTCCTCGCAAGCCGACTCGACGGCATTTCCAGGACCCGGATTCAGCGCTGGATCGCGGTGGGCGCCGTGACAGTGGATCAGGCGCTACGCCTTCCGAGCTACAGGCTCAGTGGCTACGAGCAGATCGAGGTCGAGCCGCAGCCGCTCGACAGCGAACAGTCTTTCCTGCCGGACCCGGTGCCACTGCGTATCCTCTATCAGGACGACGACCTGGTGGTAATCGACAAACCGGCCGGACTGGTCACGCATCCGGCGCCCGGCAACTGGCGCAATACGTTGATGAACGGGCTGCTGTATGCCAATCCCCGATCTGCGCGGCTGCCGCGTGCGGGGATCGTGCACCGCCTCGACCGCGACACCAGCGGCGTTCTGGTCTGTGCACAATCCGAGCGAGCTTTCGTCTCGCTTTCGGAGCAGCTGTCCGATCGCTCCATGCGCCGCCAGTATCTCGCCATCGTCGCCGGGTCGATCGCCGACCGCGGTTCGATCGACGCGCCGATCGGGCGGGACCCTCACAATCGCCTGCGCATGGCTGCAAGCCCGCCGGCATCGGCGAAACCCGCCCGCACCGAATTCCTGGTGCTCGCCAGGAGCAGCACCGAGAGAGCGGCGCAGTCTCATGCCGCGCTGGCCTGCCGCCTGCGGACCGGGCGGACCCACCAGATCCGGGTCCACCTGGCGAGCATCGGCCACCCGCTGGTGGGAGACCTCACCTATGGGGGGAGCGCCCACGGCGGGTTCGAACGTCAGGCGCTGCACGCCTGGCGACTATCCCTGCGCCACCCGGCCTCCGGCGATACCTTGACCGTGGATTGCCCGATTCCCGAGGACCTGCTGCGCCTGGGCAGCGAACTCGGTCTGGCCCTGGATTCGCTCTGGCCCACGCCAATCGACGAGGAACCATGAACGCATCACCACTGCCCGCCGATCGCCCCGCCTGGCCCGCACCGGCCGCTGTCTCCGCCCTGTTCACCACCCGGCGCGGCGGCGTCAGCACCGGCGCGTGGGGTGACATCCTGGGAAGCGACGGCCTCAACCTGGGCAGCCATTGCGGGGACGAAACTGAGCGGATACTGATCAATCGGCAGCGGCTCGCGGGCGAGGTCGGCGGCCCGATCCGGTGGATGCAAC
>JBBRJB010000628.1:0-1889 GCA_038220085.1 Burkholderiales bacterium | reverse complement strand
CACGGGCAGCGTTTCCCCAGTCGGTCGAGGACCCTTTGAACGCTGCCGCTCCGCAGGTGCCGCCGCCGGCGGCCGGCCGGCCCTCGCCCGAGCAGCGCCGAGCGTTCCGCTGCGGACCTCCGTAGCAGGCCCCCCTGCGCGGGCCGCGCACGTCGTCCGGGCGCGGGCGGGCGGTCGTCGAGGAGCACGATGCAGGACCCGCATCATCGGCTCCGCTCCCACGGCGTAGTTGCCGACCTCCTCGGCGATCGAGGGACCGGGGGACGGCTGCCTCATGGTCGTCTCTTCTCGTCGAGGATGTCCTTGGTCAGGATTCTGAGCGGGGCGCTCTCCCGCCCGCGGCTGCCCCTCGTCCCTGCCTTGGCGGGTTCCGTCCGGCGTGAGGGGTGGTTTGGTCAGGTGTCGGCGTTGGCGCTTGTCGTGGCCGCGGTCAGGGCCGCGACAACGATGGCGGAGCGGGTGGTCGTGTGCTGGCTGGCGAGCTCGTCGAGAAGCTCACGTTGGGCGCCGTTCAGGCGCAGCGTGACGGGTGTGGTCGCGCGTGCGGTGCGCCGGCTTACATCGAGCTGGTCGCTGTCGCCGCTGCGCGCGAGGGGCAGGTCTTGCCGGTGGGTCCGGGCGGCGAGCGCGATGACGCTGGCCAGGGTTCTGCCGCTGCGGTGCGCTTCCTGGCTGAGCCAGGCGGCTAGCGCGGGTGGTAGGCGTACCTGGGTGGCGCGGGTGCCGCCGATTCGGGCGGCGGCGGGGGTCGGTGGCGCCGGCTTACGCCTGACGGCTGGGGCAGTGACGGGGCTGGCGGTGTCGCTGCCGTTGTCGTCGTTGGCTACAGGCGCCTTCGTGGTGGTCGTAGCTGGGGCGGCGGGGCGGCTGGGAAGTCCGGGCAGGCTGTCGAGGCCGTCGAGTTCGTCCAGGGCGCCGGCGAATGCGCTGGTGCGCCGGCCCATCAGGTGGCCGCCGGCGTCAAGCCGGGCGCCTGCTGCTGGTCTGCGGCGTTCATGCGTGTGGTTGCCTCGCGTAGGACGGCGAGGTAGTCCATCGCTAGGGCTTCGACGGCGTCGGGCCGGGCCCACAAGGACTTCTCGGTCGGCGCGGCGTGCTTGCCAGCTTTGGTGGCCTTCGCGCGCCGGCGGAGCATCGAGATCCGTTCGCTGCTGGCTTGTTCGGCGGCCTCGAGGAGTTCCTGCAACGTCAGGCTGCTGGAGCGGCTGTCGCGGGCGGCGGCTGGCGCGTGCCGGATGGAGGCGGTGAACGGCTCGACGCCGCTGCCCTCGAGTAGGGCCAGGACCTCTTGGTCGGTGGCCTGGTTGCGGGCAGAGGCGCGCGGATCACGGGCGAACGCGACGGTGCCGAGCAGCCGCAGGCGGGGGTTGACGTCGCGTTGGGCGCGCAGCACGCGCTTGATGAGTAGCTCGACGCCGTCAAGGTCGGCGTCGTCCTCGCGGTGTGGGGCCAGTACGAACTGGACTGCCTCGAGCGCGGCGTCGAGCAGCGCGACGTCACCGGGCCCGAGGTCGATCACCGCAAGGGCGTACTCCCCCGGCTGGGCGAGCTGCTCGAGCGCCAGGCGCAGGTTGCCGGTCATCGAAAACCCCGCAGCGTCGGCGTTGCTCTTGGCGCCGCCGACCATGGACAGGGCCGGCCCGCCGCACACCAGGTCCAGGCCCGGCCGAACGTTGCGCTGCACCCGTAGCGGGTCACCGAGCACGATGGTGGCGTACAGGCTGCGGCCGCCGTCGCCCTGGACCCCATAGTTGCGGCGCGACAGGTTCGCTTGCTGGTCTCCGTCGATCAGCAGGACTCGTCGGCCGGGTTCGTCCCGGGCGGCCAGGCCGCCGAGGCCGGCGACGAGCGAGGTCTTGCCGACGCCGCCCTTCTGGGACGCGATCAAC
>JBBRJB010000627.1:0-1902 GCA_038220085.1 Burkholderiales bacterium | reverse complement strand
CTGCACCCGCCCTGACCTGCAAGAACGTGACTCGACGACACGAAAGGAGACCGGGTTTTCCCGCCTCATAATCCCTCGGTCGTGGGTTCGAGCCCCACCCGCCCCACATAGCCTGACCTGCGAAAACAGTGTTCGGCGCCCATGATCGACGCGGACCGTGGTGCCATCTTGGTTGCCTTTGGTGCCAACCGCCTTCCGTACCCGCGGCGCGGGCCAGGGAGTCGAGGCGCCGTCTTCCTCGAGCTGGCGGTCGTCGGCCCCACCCCCTGAGGCAGGAGGCAGGGTTGGCGTAGCGGCAGACCGCGGGCCCATAGCGGGCGCTTCTGGCCGGTTACTGCCCCGGGGCCCAGCAGCGCGGACGCAATCGGCCTGTCCTTGTTCAGTGACTCGTGACCGACATCGCTGATGACCGGCTCGCGTCACCCAGCTGGGCGGCCGACGTGTAGGACCCGCTGACGCCCCGCCCTTGGTGGAGGGCGAGGCGTCGTTCTGTCGGTAGGTCCTGGCAGCGTCTCCTGGGGCGAACCGGGGCGTTCCTCACACCGCGCCCCGCCGAGTGGGCAAGGATGAGGTCGTGGCTCAATTACCGCCGGCGCTCGTGGAGCCAGCCGTGCTGACGTGGGCCCGCGAGACGATCGGGCTCAGCCAGCTAGCGGCCGCCCGCAAGATCGACGTCCCGGACGATCGCGTGGAGCAGTGGGAGGTTAGGACCGCGCAGCCGACGCTGCCGCAGCTGCGCCGGGCATCAGCTGTGTACCGCCGGCCGCTCGCGGTGTTCTTCCTGAGCGAGCCGCCGGCGGACTTCGACACCATGCGCGACTTCCGGCGCCTCGAGGGGGCCGGCGCCGGGGAGTGGTCCCCGGAACTGCACGGCGAGTACCGCCGGGCACTGGACCAGCGCCAGGCGCTCCTCGACCTCGCTGAGATCGAGGACGTCCAGCCACCCACGACCTGGCGCCTCGAATCGCTGCCGCCAACCGACGAGCAGCTCGCAGAGCGCGTTCGAGACCAGCTGCTGGCCACGTCCCCGCTGCCGCTGCCGACGAACGGTGACCAATACGAGCACCTCAACGCGTGGGTAGCAGCGCTCGAGGAGGCAGGTGTCCTCGTCATGGCGACCATGGGCGGGCGCGTCTCGACGAAGGAGGCCCGCGCCTTCTCGCTCTACTTCGACGTCGTCCCCGTCATCGTCGTGAACGGCAGCGACTTCGCCCGCGGACGGCTCTTCTCGCTGCTGCACGAGTACGCCCACCTGCTGCTGCACACCGGCGGCGTCTGCGACACCATCACCGACCTGCGGGCGACGAACCCGGACCGCCGGCTCGAGGCCCGCTGCAACGCCCTCGCGGCCGAGATGCTGATGCCCCGCGCCCAGGTGCTCGACCAGCGCCTGGTGCTCGCTCGCGAGAACGCACCGACGTCCTGGGACTACGCCACGCTGCGGGAGGCCGCAGCGCCCTTCGGCGTCAGCGCCGAGGCGTTCCTGCGTCGCCTCGTGACCCTCGGACGAGCCACCTCGACGTTCTACGACGAGCGCCGAGAGGAGTTCCTGGCCGCCTACGAGCGGGAGGAGTTACGCCAGCAGGGCGGTGGCAACTGGTACCGCAACATGGCGCGTGACCTCGGCAAGGGCTTCGTGCGGCGAGTTACGGACGCCCACGGCCGCCGGGTGATCGACAGCTACACCGCGGCGTCCTTCCTCGACGTGAAGACGGAGCGTTTCCGGAAGCTCGCCCAGGCCGCCGCCCTCTCCTCGCGCGGGTGAGGGCGGTCGGCCGGCGGTGCTCTACTCCATCGACACCAGCTCGCTGATCAACGGGCAGCGCGACCTGTTGCCACCGGTGGTCTTCGCGTCGTTCTGGGACAACGTGGAGGCGATGATCGATGCCGGTGTCGTCCGCG
>JBBRJB010000626.1:0-1906 GCA_038220085.1 Burkholderiales bacterium | reverse complement strand
CGGCGCCCGCGCTGTGGACTCGATGCCGCCGACCGAAAGCAGGGAAGTGCCGTATGCCGGGTAACCGCGACCGATGATGGTCCGTACCGGCCGGGCCAGGTCCGACCCCATGGACAGGAAATAGATGTCACCGTCTTCTTTCTTCACTGCCGACCGGAACTTGTAGAGCGCACTCTCTTCCAGTTCCAGCGGCGGCTGTGCCTCGCCGCCGAGGCTGCGCCAGCGATCGACGAACGCGGCCGCGACACGGCGGCCCAGCGACGTGGCCGCGGTGACGATCACCGCACGCGGCGGCCGACCGCCGTTTGAGCGCGCTCGGGCGTCGTTCATGGCGATGGACGCGATCTGTTGCGCTTCGCTTTCTACTGCAAGGGTGAATATGATGACGTTCCACGGCAATGCCCGCTCTGCCTCCGCCTGGTTCAAGGCAATGGTGGTGATCGGAATGTCGCCGAGCTGCATCAGGGCGGAAGCGCCGCTGCGGGTCAGAGGGCCGAGCACCAGGGCAGTGCCCCTCTCCAGCATGCCGCGATAGGCCGCCGCCAGCCCCTGGGGGGTTTCCTCGAGTTCGTAGATGTCAACCGCCAGCCCCTGCCCGTCGCGGTGGTATCCCGCCTCGATGCCTGAACGGACCGCTGCGCTCGCCCGACCGAAAGGGCCGGCGGATTTGGGTAACAATAGGCCGATACGGTCGACTGCAGTGACCGCCGGCTGCGCAAGCGCGGCCCGAGGGCCCCATCCCACGACAGCTGCGGCGCCTGCGGCGGTCATCATTCCAAAAACAATCTGTCGACGCTGCATCATGTCCCCATCAACGAGCGCCGGAACGACCCGAGCCGCGGAGCCACGGCCACCCGACGTGTCCGTGAGCTTGTCCGCTGCATTATATGTAGTGGCCACGCCGATCGGTAACCTGGAAGACATAGGCCGGCGGGCAGCCCGCATTCTCCGGTCGGTCGACCTGATCGCGGCGGAGGATACCCGCACCAGCCGGCCACTGCTGCAGAGCCTTGGCGCCAGTGCGCACTGCATCGCTCTGCACACGCATAATGAATCGCGCATCGCCGGCGACATCGTCGCCCGGATCAGGGAAGGCCAGTCGGTCGCCCTGATCACCGATGCCGGCACGCCCGGGATCAGTGATCCCGGCGCCCGCCTGGTCGCCGCTGCCCACTTGGCGGGGATCGCCGTGGTGCCGATCCCGGGGGCCAGCGCGGCAACGGCGCTCGTCAGCGCCGCCGGACTGCCGGACGGCCGCTTTCTCTTCGAAGGATTCCTGCCTTCCCGTCCGAAGCATCGCCGCGACCGCCTCGCCGAACTCGCCTCGCTGCCCGTCGCGTTCCTGGTGTTCGAGGCGCCTCATCGGATTCAGGAGACGGCGGAAGATCTCGCCGCAGCCCTGGGAGCGGGACGCGAGGTCGTGCTGGGCCGCGAACTGACCAAGCAGTTCGAGCAGATCGTTCGCATGACCGTCGGTGAGTTGCCGGCGTGGCTCGCGGCAGAGGCGAATCATCGCCGGGGAGAGTTCGCACTGCTGGTGTTTGCGGCCGCGCCGGTAGCGGCCGTCGATGATCCCACGCCGGCAGTGAGCGAAATCGGCCTGAGGGCACTGGCCGTGCTCTCGGCAAGTCTTCCACCACGCCAGGCGGCGCGCCTGGCCGCACGCATCAGCGGCGACTCCGCCGACGATCTGTATCGCCAGGCAGTGACCGATCGGGATGCGACGCGGGCCAGTCGGGACGCCACGGACGACGACGAACTCTGACTTTAACCGGCGCCGGCCATCGCCGGATGATCACTGCAATACCAGCACCGGGCGCAGCCCGATGCTCTCCTCGACCAACGCGCCGGCGCGCGCGGCAGCGGCGCGCGCCGGGAAAGGGCCGGCCTGCACCCGATGGATCAC
>JBBRJB010000625.1:0-1911 GCA_038220085.1 Burkholderiales bacterium | reverse complement strand
GCCAGGCTCTGTCGAGTGTAGCGCGGGAGACGGGAGAGTATCGGTGAGCGATGTCTGCACCGCAAGCCCTGACGCCTGGTGGCGTTATGGCGTGGTCTACCAGGTCTATCCGCGATCGTTTCAGGACGGCAACGGCGATGGCATCGGTGATCTCGCCGGTATCCGCGCGCGGCTCGATTATTTCGTCGACCTCGGCGTGGACGCCATCTGGATTTCGCCGATCTTCCGCTCGCCGATGGCTGACTTCGGCTACGACGTTGCGGACTATTGCGACATCGATCCCCTGTTCGGAACGCTGTCACAGTTCGACGACCTGCTGGCGGATGCCCATGCACGCGGACTGAAGCTGATCCTGGATTTCGTGCCCAATCACACTTCGGCCGATCATCCCTGGTTCGTCGAAAGCCGCCGCTCGCGCGACAGCGCGCTGCGCGACTATTACCTGTGGCGTGATCCGGCCGCCGACGGCGGGCCGCCTAACAATTGGCGCAGCAATTTCGGCGGTTCGGCCTGGACCTTCGACGCGGCCAGCGGGCAGCACTACTATCACGCGTTCCTGCCGGAGCAGCCTGATCTCAACTGGCGCAACCCGGCGGTGCGCGAGCAGATGTTCGAGGTGATGCGCTTCTGGCTCAGGCGAGGTGTTGACGGCTTCAGAGTCGACGTCATCTGGCACCTGATCAAGGATCAGGAGTTTCGCGACAATCCTCTGAATCCCGACTGGGGTGCAGACCATCCGGAATCAAACGCGCTGCTGCCGGTCTACACGGCCGATCGCCCTGAACTGATGGCGATCATCACGCGGATGCGGGAAGTGGTTTCGGCGTTCGATACCGGGCAGGGTTCCCGGATACTGATCGGCGAGATCTACCTGCCACTCGAGCGCCTGGTCGCTTACTACGGTCCCGACGAGACCGGCGCTCTTCTCGGCGTTCACCTGCCGTTCAACTTCCTGCTGATCGGCGCGAACTGGCAGGCGGGCTCGCTGGCAGCGCTGATCGAGCGCTACGAAGGAGCCCTGCCACCGGGCGGGTGGCCCAACTGGGTGCTTGGAAATCACGACAAACAGAGGTGGCCCCGTTCGTTTGGACAGTTTTCGAGCCGAGTTAAGTGAATTCCCTGCGGGTTGAAAACGGTTGCAGAGTAGTCCACGGCGGCGGACGGACGTCGCCTGCGACGAACGGCCGGCCGACGCGGTGGGCTACTCGTGTTCATTGCTCAGGCCGCCCGTTCAAGCACCGACGACGATTCGAAGTAGACGTCATCAGGCGTCTGACCGTCAAGGCTACTGTGCGGACGGCGCTCGTTGTAGAAGGCCAGGTACTTGCCGATCCCGGCCTTCGCCTGCGAGACGCCTTCGTAGGCGTGAAGGTACACGTTCTCGTACTTGATCGATTTCCACAAGCGCTCAACGAAGACGTTGTCCCTCCAGCAACCCTTGCCGTCCATGCTGATCCGGATCGCGTTGTCTTCAAGAATCCCGATGAAGTCCGCGCTGGTGAATTGGCTGCCCTGGTCGGTGTTCATGATCTGGGGTGTACCGTACCTCGCGATCGCCTCCTGCAGCGCCTCGATCGGCGCGTCTGCGGTCATGGTGTTCGACAGCCTCCATGCCAGGACCCGGCGACTGGCCCAGTCCATCACGGCGCTGAGGTAGACAAAGCCCTTGGCCATCGGGATGTACGTGAGGTCCATCGCCCAGACCTGGTTCGGCTGGTCGATGGCGAGATCCCTGAGCAGGTACGGATAGATCCGGTGTGCGACGTTCGGTTTGCTGGTATTCGGGCGGCGATACAGAGCCTCGATCCCGATGCGCTTCATCAGGGCCGTGACGTGCTTGCGGCCGATCTCATGGCCTTCTCGGCGCAGCATGTCACGCAGCATTCTCGCGCCGGCGAACGGATGCTCGAG
>JBBRJB010000624.1:0-1914 GCA_038220085.1 Burkholderiales bacterium | reverse complement strand
GCCGGCCCGGGCGATCACCAGGTCGGCGTCACGGTATGCGGCTGCCATGTCGTCGACGAAGGCAACCGTCTCTGCCTCTACCGCGGCCGTCAGGTAGTTGGCCCGCAACTGCTCGAGGTGAGCCTTGCCGCTCTGGTGCAGAATCGAGGGCCGCCGCTCCGGCAGCATCAGTCCGAAGGCGTTCGGCAGCACCTGGTTGAACACCGCCGCGCCGAGGCTGCCGCCCACTACCAGCACCCGAAGCTGCCCGCGGCGTTCGCGATAGCGCTGCTCCGGCGGTTCGACCGCGGCGATGTCCGCTGCCACCGGATTGCCGCTCCAGCGGGCCTGCGACAAGGTTCCGGGGAATGCCACCATGATCTGGTCGGCGACGCGCGCCAGGATCCTGTTGGCCAGCCCCGCAACCGAGTTCTGCTCATGCAGCACCAGCGGTTTGCCCAGCAGCACGGCCATCATTCCGCCGGGAAAGGTGATGTAGCCCCCCAGTCCCAGCACCACCGCCGGGTCGGCCTGGCGCACTGCCCGCAGCGACTGCCAGAAGGCCCGCAGCAGGTTGAGGGGCAGAAAGAGCTTGGTGAGCAGGCCCTTGCCGCGAAGTCCGCGGAAGTTCACCGGTTTCATCTCAATGCCGCGCTGGGGCACCAGGGTTCCTTCCATTGCACGCGGATTGCCCAGCCACACCACCCGCCAGTGGCGCTCGCGCAGCAGTTCCGCAACCGCGAGGCCGGGGAAGATGTGGCCGCCGGTGCCGCCCGCCATGATCATGACGGTCCGGCCGGGCCGCGCATCCGCGCCTGCTGTACCGGCCGTCACAGTACCGTCCCCCGCATCAGGCGGCGGTTTTCCACGTCGATGCGCACCACGATCGCCAGGGCGATGCAGGTCATCAGGATGGCGGTGCCCCCGAAGCTCATCAGCGGCAGCGTCAGGCCCTTGGTCGGCAGCAGGCCGAGGTTGACACCCACGTTGATGAAGGCCTGGATGCCGATCCAGAGGCCCACGCCCTGGGCGACCAGGCCGTTGAAGAACAGGTCGAAGGAGATGGCGTGCCGCCCGATCTCGAAGCAGCGCCGGACGATCCAGAAGAACAGGCCGATCACCACGATCATCCCCACCATACCGAGTTCTTCGCCGATGATCGCGAACAGAAAATCAGTGTGCGGCTCCGGCAGGAAATTCAGCTTGGCTACGCCGCCGCCGAGACCGACCCCGAACCACTCCCCTTTTCCGATCGCCATGAGCGAATGGGTCAGCTGGTAGCTGCTGCCTTCGGCGTTCTTGCTGGCGAACGGCTCGAGATACGCGAAGAATCGCTGTCGGCGAAACGGCACGAACAGGATGAACATCATGAATACGCCCGCAAGCATCACGCCCATGCCGAAGAAAAGCTTCGGACTCATGCCCCCGAGGAACAGCACGCCCATGGCGACCGAGACGATCACCATCAGCGCGCCCAGGTCGGGCTCGCGCATGATCAGGATGCCGACCACGGCGATCGCCACGGCCATCGGAATGAAGCCGCGCTTGAGCTGGTGCATCAGCTCCTGCTTGCGGGTGGCATAGTCGGCCACGTAGAGGATCACGAACAGCTTCATCAGCTCGGTCGGCTGCAGGCTGACGCCTAGAAGGCTGACCCAGCGGTCTGCGCCGCCGGCCCGCCGGCCGATCCCCGGTACGAAAACCATGACCAGCAGGATGGTGCCCAGGACGAAAAGCGGCAGGGCGGCCCGCTGCCAATGCTTGACCGGCACCGCATAGGCCAGTATCGAGGCCGCTACCGCAACCACCAGCGAGCTGCTGTGTTTGAGCAGGAAGTAGGTCGATGCGGTGGCTGTGGGATCCCGGCGCTCCAGCAACGCGATCGAAGCGGAGTAGACCATCACCAGGCCGAGCATAAGGAGAATGCCGATCGAC
>JBBRJB010000623.1:0-1925 GCA_038220085.1 Burkholderiales bacterium | reverse complement strand
CACGCCGGTACGGGAGGCCCTGCTCCGATTGGAGACGGAGGGGCTGCTGGAACTCATTCCGCGCCACGGTGCCCGTATCCTGCCGGTTTCGGCCGGGGACATGCGGGAGATCTACGAGGTCCTGACGGCACTCGAGTCGATGGCGGCCGAAATCGTCACCCGCCGCCGGCCCACCGCCGCAGAGCTGAGACCGTTGAGCGAGGCGTCGCGGGACATGTCGGCCGCACTCAAGAACGACGACCTCGACGCCTGGGCCCGGGCCGACGAGCACTTCCATCGACAGCTGCTGGAGCTTGCCGGCAATTCGGTGCTGATCCAGACCGTCCAGCTGCTATGGGATCGTGCCCACCGCGCGCGCATGGTCACTCTCAGACTGCGTCCGCTGCCGGTGCACTCCACGAAGGAACACAACGCGATCGTGGAGTCCATCCGAGCGGGCGATCCTGAGGCGACGGTGCGGCTGTACCGCGCGCATCGTCAGCGCGCCAGCGTCGAGCTTCTGGCAATCCTGGAAAAGTCGCGATTGGCGTCGGTGTAGTTCCGCGCCTGCCTCCTGCCCATACCCCCTACCGCCCTGTTTCCGGCAACCCCCTCGAGAATTCAATGAAGAGCGATTTCAACATCTGTGTGCTCCCCGGCGACGGAATCGGCGTCGAAGTGATCGACGCAACCCTTGCCCTGCTCGAACCCGTCCAGAAGCGCTTCGGCTTCCAGCTCAAGTACGACCGCCGGCCGGGCGGGGCTCACCTGTACAAGGAAACCGGCAACGCCTTTCCGGATAGCTCTATGAGAGCCTGCGAATCGGCCGATGCCGTCCTCTTCGGGGCGATGGGCTGGCCCGAGATCCGATATCCGGACGGCACCGAGATCGCGCCGCAACTCGACATGCGGGTTCACCTGGATCTGTACGCCGGAGTGCGCCCGATCCGGGCGATACCCGGGCTGCCCCTGCCCCTGGCGTCACCCCGGGCCCGCGACATCGATCTGGTGATCGTGCGTGAATCGACCGAAGGATGGTTCCACTCCCGCAACCGCGGCCGCCGCGGCACCAATTCGGCCGGTGATGAGGCGGTTTACGATACCTGCGAAATTTCGCGCAAGGCCTGCGAAAGACTGTTCGATTTTTCATTCAAGCTTGCCGCGGCGCGCAAGCAGCGCAATCCCGCGAAGGGCAAGGTCACCTGCATAGACAAGTCCAACGTCTTCCTGGGGATGGCCTTCATGAATCAGATCTTTCACGAGCAGGCCAAGGCTCATCCGGGCGTGGTGGCCGATCATTGCTATATCGACGCCTATTGCCTGAATCTCATCCGCAAGCCGTGGGAGTACGACGTCTGCCCGATGGAAAACCAGTTCGGCGACATCACCTCGGATCTCGGCGCCGGACTCATCTGCGGGATGGGCTATGCGCCATCGGCGGACATCGGCGACAAGCATGCGGTGTTCCAACCGTCGCACGGCAGCGCGCCGGACATCGCCGGCAAGGGCATCGCGAATCCGACGGCTACGTTCCTGACTGCTGCAATGATGCTGCGTTGGCTCGGCGAGCGTCACGGGGTCGATCCGCTGCTGCAAGCGGCGCAGTCGATCGAGGACGCCGTCGACGAGGTGTTCGGACAGGCCAAGGCCAAGCCGGCCGATATCGGCGGCCAGGACGGCACCGGCGCGGTCACCCGGGCGGTTGCGGAAGCGCTGAAATAGCCGATGAACATACCGCCGGTCCTGGGCGTCGCGGGCGCGGGTTACTTTGCCCGTTTCCACCTCGAGGCGTGGCAGCGTCTGCATGCCGAGGGCGCGGTCGTGCTTGCCGCGATCGCGGAGCCCGACGCCGGCAGACGCTCGGCGGCCATGAAGGAATACGGCATCGCAAACGGGTTTGTTGATGTCGCCGAGATGATCGCGGCGATCCGGCCGGACGTGCTGGA
>JBBRJB010000622.1:0-1926 GCA_038220085.1 Burkholderiales bacterium | reverse complement strand
CGGTGCATGTACTCCTGCGCGATGTCGGACCACTCAGCATCGGACAGCGTCCGGTCGACCGGGGCGCCGGTGCCGGAGTCCTTCGCCGCAGCGATCGTCAGGTGGTAGACGGGCTTGATCCTGCGCAGCTCCTCACGGCTGTAGCCCAGCGCCGCGACCGGCTCGGTCAGCCGGCCCGCCAGCTCCGTGAAGTCGCGGTTGCCGGTCGGGCCCACGGGCGGCTGCAGGTCCTGAGGGTGGCCGTCCCAGCTGGCCACGATCCGGGCGTCCAGGTGGTCGGACTCCAAGCCCTTCTCACCAGCTAACCCTTCGGTGAACAGGTAGTAGAGGAGCCCGCGCACCCCGGAGCCCCGAGGCAGGATCTGGCCGATCAACGCTCAGTCCAGCCGGCGGCGCAGCTCGGCGGCCGCCTCGTCGATCCTGGCCGTCGCCCGCGCGGCGCCGGCGACCGCCGCCGCCAGCCAGACCGGCGGCTCGGTGACGCCCGCGTTCATCGCCGCAGCGATCTGGTTGAGGTTCGTGCCATACCGCCGCACCGCCGCCCGGGTCTGCATCAGCTCGGTGAGCAGCTCCCGGGACTCACTGCGCGCAGTCGGTGGCTCAGCGCCCTGCGCACTGGCCAGCGCCGCCGCAGCCACATAACCGCTCGGGCGCAACCCCGCCCGGGCAGCAGCCTGCGAGATCGTCACCAGCTCATCCTCGCCGTAGAGCACCTTCATCTCCCGCAAGCGGGCCGAAGCCCGGCGCACGCGATACCGCAAAGGCGCCCCACCCGGCCTCGCGACCGCCGCCGACCCGTCCTCGACGACCGACCTGCCCCCCTCCTCAGCGCGGTCCGTGACCGCACCCTGCGACACCGGCTCGTGCACCACGCCCTCCCGCACCACGGCCTCCGGTCCGGCACGGCCCTCGCCGCGCCCTCACCCTTGGTAAGTGCGCTCTGGCCCCACCCCGTGACAGGCGATCATGAACTTGTCCCGCAACCGACAGCCGCAAATGGCTGCGGGGAGCCTGACCGAGCTGAGCCGTGTGGGCGCCGGACCGAGCACAGCCGGTCTTAGGCCACGGCGCGCCTGGCTCGTTGCAGTCTCGGCGTCGCTAGTAACCGGCCGACCAGTCTGGGCGAGTGATCCCACCCTGGCGGGTGCGATCACGTCGCGTTCGCATCTGCCGCGCGTCACGGGCGCTGCTGGCGGGACGCCACACAACCGGGAACGGCACTTCCTGCTGGCCGCCCAGAAGCACCTACGTGGCGTCGAGGGTGCGCACTACTCGGGCGAGCCGACGGCGACGACGTTCGGCTGCAGGTCCTTGTCCGTTGCAGGGGCACTGGTGCCTCCGGCGTGCGCCTGGGACGGCGAAGGTCTCGAGGCCCCAACCCGGTCGCGGCTCTACGCCCCATCAGAACTGGATAGCGCGGCTGTTACCTGGGGTCAGGCAAACACGTGGCGCGCAGCTCCCCCTCGACTCGATTCGGTGCCGCGTGGACCTCAACGTTTGGCGATCGCCGCAGCAGGGGTCGCGGGTATAGCGGGGGCCCGGTCCTGCACGAGGCGAGCCCGACGCTCGGCGGGCCGGTCCCCGCTACGGGCAGGCGCCGCCGGTCCAGGGACAGCGAGCGGTGTCGTAGTCCTCGGTGCAGCGGGCCCGCAGGAAGCCCGCGTTGTTCTCGTACTCCGCGATCTGCCACGACGGCTCGATCCACCTGGCGACGGCCAGCACCGAGACGTGGTCGGCGCCCGCGGCGCGGCCTGCGACGGCTGCGGACTGGGCGTGCCCGCCGCTGGCCCACGTGTCGTCGATCAGGAGCAGGTGCGACCCTGCGGGCATCGGCTGCGCCGTGAAGTGGGCGGCGTCCACCGCACGGGCGTCGCGGGTCGTCGCCGCGGCAGTGAGCACGATCTCGCTTCCGGGCGCGGCCTGGGC
>JBBRJB010000621.1:0-1926 GCA_038220085.1 Burkholderiales bacterium | reverse complement strand
CACGCTCGCGGGATGAGCGCGCTGCTTGTTCTCCGACACCAGCGCCGCCGCGGTCACCTGCGACATCATGAAGCCGGAGTTCAGGCCCGGCCTCGGCGTCAGGAAGGCCGGAAGTCCGGACAGCGCCGGATCCACCAGCATTGCCACCCGTCGCTCCGCGAGCGAGCCGATTTCACACAGCGCCAACGCCATGGTGTCGGCCGCGAATGCCACCGGTTCGGCATGAAAGTTCCCTCCCGACAGTGCCTCGTCGCCGTCGGTGAAGATCAGGGGATTGTCCGACACGCCGTTGGCCTCGCTCAGCAGGGTGCAGGCGGCGTGACGCAGCACGTCGAGACAGGCGCCCATCACCTGCGGCTGGCAGCGGAGGCAGTACGGATCCTGCACCCGCTCGTCGCCCTGCCGATGTGAGGCGCGTATCGCGCTGCCGCCCAACAGACTGCGCAGAGCCGCCGCCGACTCGATCTGGCCCGCGTGCCGGCGAAGGCGGTGGATCCGTTCGTCGAACGGCGTGTCGGAGCCCCGCGCCGCATCCGTTGCCAGCGCACCGGTGACGAGCGCCGACCTGAACAGCACTTCCGCGTCGAAGAGCGCCGCCAACCCGTACGCGGTAGAAAACTGGGTGCCGTTGAGCAGCGCCAGCCCTTCCTTCGGTCCGAGCGTGACCGGTGCGAGCTCCGCCTGGGCGAGGGCCTCAACGGCCGGCAGACGGTCGCCGCCGGCATATGCCTCGCCGACACCGATCATGACCGCGGTCATGTGCGCCAGCGGCGCGAGATCGCCCGACGCGCCTACCGACCCCTGAGCCGGCACGACCGGGATCACACCACGATCCAGCATCGCATGCAGCAGCGCCAGCGTCTGCCGCCGGATGCCTGAGGCACCCTGGGCAAGGCTTGCCAGCTTGAGCGCCATCATCAGCCGCACCACGGGCGCCGGCATCGGCTCGCCAATGCCGGCGCAATGCGACAGTACGATATTGCGCTGCAGTTCCGCCAGGTCCCGGGCGTCGATGCGCACGCTGGCGAGTTTGCCGAAGCCGGTATTGATGCCGTAGACCGGGGCCCCGCGGGCGACGATGCTGGCCACCGTCGCCGCGCCGGCATCCACGCCGTCCCAGCAGCCGGGATCGAGCTGCATCCCGGCACCCTGGTAGATATCGCACCAGTGGGCCAGCGATGTGGCCCCTGGCCTGAGTTGGATTCTGACCACCGCCGCCCCCGTCAGTTGGCACTTCGGCAAGTATCCCCCACCCGGACCGGGAACGCGGGGCGCCGTCCCCCCTGGCGGTCAGCGCTGGACGGTACTTCCCTGGCCGGCGAACGTTTCGCCCGCCTCGATGCGCTCGGCAAGGCGCCTGCCGCGGTCGCGCCAGGGGGCCTCGATGTACCGGTAGCTGAGTGCAGAGAGGCCGAACACCAGGCCGAGATAGACCAGCCCGACCAGGTGCTTTGCCGGCTCGGGGACCGCCCGGCCTGGCCAGTCGAGCACAGTCAGCACGGTGACGTGGACCAGGTAGATCGAGTAACTGTGCAAGCCGATCCACTGGACCGGGCGGGTCTGCAGCAGGGCGGCGACCAGTCCGCGATCCGGCAGCAGCAGCACCACTACCAGAGTGAAGGCGAAGGGGATCAGCAACTGCCAGGTGCCCAGCAAATCCTGTCGGGCCACGAGGTACAGCGCCAGCGCGGTTGCCGCCGCCTGAGCGGCGCTCAAGGTCCACCAGCGCAATGGACCCCCGGGTCGTTCGAACCAGGCGGCCAGGCGCTGGTAGAAATAGAACAGCAGGCATCCCTGGTAGAAACTCAGCAGTCCGCGAGGCAGGCCGCGGGTGTCGAGGGTGCGCAAGGATTCGGGGACCGACGACCAGTAAACGACGAAGTAGGCCACGGACAGCGCCACGATGGCCGCGCTGATCACGATCCG
>JBBRJB010000620.1:0-1934 GCA_038220085.1 Burkholderiales bacterium | reverse complement strand
CTGCACCAGAGCGGCAAGGCTCACCTCGAGCAGTTGCGGGCCAACTACCTGACGGCCGCGGTAGAGGCAGAGACGGTTGCCTTCGTCGACGACATGGCAGCCGCATACCGTGACGCCGACCTGGTGATCGCCCGGGCCGGCGCCATGACGGTATCGGAGCTCGCATGCGTGGGCGTGGCCTCGATCCTGGTACCGTTTCCGCACGCCGTGGACGACCACCAGACCGGCAATGCCAGGTTCCTGGCCGAGTCGGGGGCGGCGATTCTGATCCCGCAGAGCGAACTCAATCCGAGCGGGCTGGCATCGCTGCTGCTCGAACTCAATCGCGATGCGCTCGCGACCATGGCCTCGAAGGCGCGCGCGCTCGGCAAGCCCGACGCCGCCAGGGCGGTGGCCGACGCCTGCGAGTCGGCGGCGAAGGTGGCGCAACCGGCATGAAGCACAAGGTCAGGCGCATTCATTTCGTGGGCATCGGCGGCGCCGGCATGAGCGGCATCGCCGAGGTCCTGCTCAACCTCGGATACCAGGTCAGCGGATCCGATCTGCTCGAGTCGCCGGTCCTGCAGCGCCTGCGCGACCTGGGCGCGACGATCCAGGTCGGCCATGCCGCGGAAAACGTGGTCCAGGCCGACTGTGTCGTGACCTCCAGCGCGGTTCAGTCCGACAACCCCGAGGTGCGGACCGCCCGTGCGCGCCGCGTGCCGGTGGTGCCGCGGGCGCTGATGCTGGCCGAGCTGATGAAGCTGAAGCAGGGTATCGCGATTGCGGGCACCCACGGCAAGACCACGACGACCAGTCTCGTGGCGAGCGTGCTGGCCAAGGCCGGCCTGGATCCGACCTTCGTGATCGGCGGACGGCTCAACAGCGCCGGGGTCAACGCGCGCCTCGGCACCGGCGACTACATCGTGGTCGAGGCGGACGAGTCGGATGGCTCGTTCCTCAATCTGAGTCCGATGATCTCCGTCATCACCAACATCGACGCCGACCATATGGACACCTATGGTCACGACATGGGACGCCTCAAGCATGCGTTCATCGAGTTCCTGCACCACCTGCCGTTCTACGGCGCCGCCGTGCTGTGCGTCGACGATCGCAACGTGCGTGAAATCATGCCGTTCGTGTCCAAGCCGATGATCACCTACGGGCTCAGCGCCGACGCCCAGGTGCGGGCGGTCGACGTCCGCGCCGAAGGCGACCGGATGCGCTTCACGGTGACGCGCGAGGGTGAGCAGCCGCTGGACGTGAGCCTGAACCTCACCGGCGAGCACAACGTGCGCAATGCGCTGGCGGCGATTGCGGTGGCGGACGAACTCGGCGCGCCCGATGACGCGATCACGGCTGCGCTGGGCGAATTCAGCGGTGTCGGGCGCCGCTTCGAGCGCTACGGCGAAATCGCTCTCTCCCGATCCGGCGAGCCCGGCAGCTTTACCCTGATCGACGACTACGGCCACCATCCGGCCGAGATTGAGGCAACGATCGCTGCCGCTCGCGGCGCGTTCCCCGGCCGGCGGCTGGTCGTCGCCTTCCAGCCCCACCGGTATTCGCGTACGCGCGATCTTTTCGAGGACTTCGTGCGCGTGCTGTCCAGCGTCGACAGTCTTCTCCTGGCGGAGGTCTATCCCGCCGGCGAAGCGCCCATCGTCGCGGCAGACAGCCGATCGCTCGCCCGTTCGCTGCGGGTGGCCGGCAGGCTGGAGCCGACCTTCATCGAGTCGATCGCCGAGATGCCCGAGGCGATCCGCCACGCGGCGCATGACGGGGATGTCGTGATCACGATGGGTGCGGGCACGATCGGCCGGGTTCCAGTCCTGTTGCGGGAGGCCGCCCATGGCTGACGATCCGAAGATGCTGGGCAAGGTGGCGGTGCTGATGGGCGGGCGCTCATCCGAGCGTGAGATCTCCCTGCTGTCGGGCAACGGCGTCCTCCAGGCCCT
>JBBRJB010000619.1:0-1949 GCA_038220085.1 Burkholderiales bacterium | reverse complement strand
GCCGTCGATCGGAGCGACTCTTGGCGCCGACGGCTTCGGAGGCGTGGTGGTCGATCCCTGGTCCGAACGCAATCGCACCACCAGTCAGATGCTCCCGGAGCTTCAGGCCAAGCTCTCCGCCATTCCCGGGATCCAGATGTTCGCCACCACCCCGCCGGCGCTGCCCGGGGGAAGCAATTTCCCGGTGGAATTCAACGTCACGTCGACCGGCGACCCGCAGCGCCTGCTTGAGCTGGCCGAACAGATCCAGGCCAAGGCCGCCCAGAGCGGACTCTTTTTCTTCCCGCCGATCATCGACCTGAAGATCGACCAGCCGCAGGCGACGGTCGTGATCGACCGCGACAAGGTCGCGACCCTGGGTTTGTCCATGAGCCAGGTCGGGACCGACCTGGCGGTCGCCATCGGCGGCAACTTCGTCAATCGCTTCAACATGGAAGGGCGCAGCTACAAGGTCATCCCGCAAGTCGAGCGATCGGCCCGTCTCACCAGCGACCAGCTCGGGGACATTCATGTGCGCAGCCCCGAGGGACGGATGATTCCGGTCTCGTCTTTCGCGCACATCGAGAACTCGGTCGTTCCGCGATCGCTCAATCGCTTCCAGCAACTCAATGCCGTCAAACTTTCGGGCATGAGCGCGCGCACCCTCGACGACGCATTGAAGTTTCTGGAGGGCGCTGCGCGGGAAGTGCTGCCTCCGGGTTACGGCATCGACTACACCGGCGAGTCGCGGCAGCTACGCACCGAGGGCAACAAGTTCCTGCCCGCCTTCGGGCTGGCGATCCTGCTGATCTTCCTCGCGCTGGCGGTGCAGTTCAATTCGTTTCGGGACCCGTTGGTGATCCTGCTCGGGTCGGTGCCCCTGGCGATGTTCGGCGCGATGATCTTCACCGTGCTGAAGATGCCGAATCCGAACATGCCTCACTGGACCAGCGGCTTCACCACGACCTTGAACATCTATTCCGAGGTCGGCCTGGTGACGCTGGTCGGGCTCATCGCCAAGAACGGCATCCTGATCGTCGAGTTCGCCAACAAGTTGCAGATGCATGGCATGAGCAAGCTCGATGCCGTGCACGAGGCAGCCAAGGTCCGGTTGCGGCCGGTGCTGATGACCAGCATCGCCACGATCGCCGGCCATTTCCCGCTGGTCCTCGTCACCGGCGCGGGCGCGGCGGCCAGGAATTCAATCGGCCTGGTGCTGGTCGGCGGAATGGCAATCGGAACGCTGTTCACCCTGTTCGTCGTGCCATCGCTGTATGTGCTGATCGCCAAGGACCGCAGGAAGACTGCCGATGACGGGTTGCGCGCCGAAGCTTCCGGGGGCGCGGCTGCTCAGGCCGGCGATCACCCGACGATCGCGATAGATCGGACGCAAGAGCAGCGCGGCTGAGCCGGCGGTCATGCCGCTGGCGACCTTATCCGGTTGAATCTGCAGCATGCCCTGCACGGCCGTGGTAGTTTCAGGATCTTTCGGCACTACCGATTCCGGAGGCAGTCATGCGCGACGTGCAGGTCGACTACGGCGAACAGGAGGCAGCGATGCGGGTCTATCTCGCCGAGGGCGAGTGCCGGGCGGCCGGCCTCGGCAATCGCGGGCCGATCCGTTTCACGGCACAGGGCACGCTGAGTCCGGATATTCTCCAGGCCTACTGGCGCTGCGGCTTCTATGTGTTCGAGGGCGTCCTCGATTCCGGTGAACTGGCCGACATCGAGGCGGATCTCAAGGACATTCTGGCGCGGTTACCGGTCCGTAAGGGGGCGCCCCTGGACCGCGACGGCCGGCCCGCGCTGGGCGCGGACAACAAGGCGTCAACATTGCAGTGGTCGCGGCCGCTCGGGGATCCCGCCGGGGGCACCAGCTTCGCCAATGGCCGTCATCCGGTCAAGATGTTTGAACCCAAGGCAGCCGAGCGTGCACCGGAAGAGATCGTTTATCTGATACTTGGTTCGCT
>JBBRJB010000618.1:0-1968 GCA_038220085.1 Burkholderiales bacterium | reverse complement strand
AGGGTGCCACTGATTGAACTGGTGGCGCTGCGGGCCCACTTGCTGCGGGAATGATGCGCCCCGTAGGACATGCTCATGTCCACAAACACCTTTTCCAGCGGTTGAGTCGTCACATAGGCCGACACCGTTGCGCCGCCCGCCTCTGCGTTCCCGAGGCCGCCCGCTGCCGCACCGATCATCAGGTCTTCCGACACCCGGAAATCGCTGCCGACGGTGAGATCGGTTGTCGTCAGGGCCGACTCGTCGGCGCTGACCGGGGCGGTATGCAGGTTCCCGCGGACGTAGGTGTTGGTTACCCCGATGCTGCTGGGATCGAGCACCTTCAACCCTGGTTTGGGTGGCGCCGGTTTTTTCGACTGCAGGGGGATGCTCCCCTGGTCGCCTGACATCGTCAGGTCGTTGGTGAAGCGGGGTAGCGCCGACTGGCTGCGGCCCTGGCGAACCCGGGCCTGACGCGCCCGCAGTTGGGCCTGGTGGGCGCGCACGCCGTCCAGTACCGCTGCGCCGAACGACATCGAATCCGGCGGCAGGGATGCCGGTGGCGCAGGGGAGGCAACCTGATCGCCAGGGGCGCCGAAGGCCGCGCCTGGCAGTCCGGCGGCGGCCGATAGGCAGGCCACCAGCGAGAGGAGACTACGGGATGCAAAGCGAACACCGGACCGGCGAACAGCAAGGCAACGAATGACAGAGGCGATGAATTGCATCGTGGAGCTCATTGTTGGCAGCGCCGGCCGGTGCCGGACGTCTGACTGGATCTCGATTCTGTCGTCCCGCGCACTGCAGTACCAGCGACCGCCGCACGAACGGTCGTCCCGGCCCTACCAACTGCCGCCCCGGTCGCGCGATGTCCTTGACATCGGGGCAGTGAGCCTCTTGGAGCCTGTCGGATTATGAATCGGGGTCATGATTTGACCGCCGAAGGCCGCTGGCAAGGCGCGGGTTCGCCCCGATATCCGTCGATATCGGGGCGGTTCAGCAACGCGGTCAGCGGTCTTCGCCGGTCAAACCCGCAGGGCGAAGCGATGCGCGCGATCCGCGGTGTTGCCCGCAGGGGTCGATATATCGAATATCGACCCCTGCGGGCGCCTTGCGCCTCATCACGCATCGCTTCGTCCTGACCCCGATTCATAATCCGACAGGCTCCTAGTCGGCTCAGTCCTTGAGTTCGGCGACCAGCTCGATGTACTGCTGCATGGCCTCTTCCTTCTCGGTACCGCAGAGTGCCTGCCAGGCGTCCCACTTGGCGCGCCCAACCATGTCCGAGAAGCCGGGCCGGCTTCCTTCGGCGTCCCCGCTGGTTGCCTGCTTGTAGAGCGCGTACAGCTTGAGCAGGGTGATGCTGTCCGGTTTTTCCGGCAGGTTCTTGGCCTCAGACTGCGCCTTCTCGAACTCTTCGGGCAGATCTGCCATGCGTCTCTCTCTTTGCCGTGATCGCGCCGGGTCGTTGCTGTCGGTGGCGCCCGTCGTCATGGTGGATCGTCAAGGATACAAGCAGCACCCGCCAGAACCGATTGGGGAATTCCCGCGTGAGAGCGATCGACTGCGCGCCAGCGGGTGAGTCAGACGCCCAGCGGGCAGTGCCCGAAGACCTGCCAGCCGTCGACCGCGGCGAGCCCTTCATGGCCCGGAGCGGGTCGCACCGCCGCAATCCGCGTGAAGCCGATGCGACGACCGCGCAGGTCGTTGTCCCGCGCGAGCCGCCGCCGCTCTTCCCGTGGCAGCTTGCCATACAGCAGGCTCAGGTGCGGCTCGAGCCGATAGGCCGCCAGCGCCTGATCGAGCGCGGATACCGCGGCGGAAGGCGCATAGCGAAGCGCGCCCGTGTCCGTCTTGAGCAGTTCCTCGACGACGCGGCGCCGCAACGCGGACAGCGGCTCGCCGTCGGCGGTTGCAGTAGCGATCGTGATGAACAAGGCCTTGAAGTAGGCCGCGGACTCGCCGGTGGGTCCTGCCGTCAGTGCCAGCCGC
>JBBRJB010000617.1:0-1977 GCA_038220085.1 Burkholderiales bacterium | reverse complement strand
TCTGCCGACGCGATTGGACGGGCCGCTGCGGGATACGAAGCGAGACGGGATGGTTTTGGCGAGGTGGCGTACCGCCGCCTGGGAGAAGTCCTTGACGACGCCGTATTCGAGCCGGGGGGACAGCGGCACCACCAGGTGCAGCCCTTTGCCGCCGCTGGTCTTGAGCCAGCTTTCGAGCTCGAGTTCCTCCAGCAGCGCGCGTGTCAGCTGCGCCGCCTCCTGAAGCTCACGCCAGCCGACTCCCTCGCCCGGGTCGAGATCGAACACGATCCGATCGGGTTTGTCGATGCGGCTCGCCTTGGAGTTCCAGGTATGCAGCTCGACCATGTTCATCTGAGCGGCTTGCACCAGCGCCTGCGCATCGTCGATGGCGAGAAGCGCGGCATGTCGAGGCCACAGGGCGGGGTCGAGAGTCCTCAGGCCAGGCATGCGCGACTCCGGATGCTTCTGGAAGAACATCTCGCCGGCAATGCCGTCCGGAGCCCGTACGAGCGACACCGGGCGGTCCTTCAGGTGGGGAAGAATCCAGTCGGCAATGGTCTCGTAGTAGCGGACCAGGTCCAGCTTTCGCAGCCCGGTCGAAGGGTCGATCACCCGTTCCGGGTTGCTGACCTGGACGCCGGCGGCAACGTTCCTCTCGGTGCTGCGGTCACCGGTACGGGACGGGGCCGGCGCGGCGCCGGCATCGGCGGCGACTTCACGGGCCACCTCGGCGGCCGGTCTGTCCGAACGCAGCCCCTTGAGCGACGGATGGCGAAGACGTCCGTCCGGGGTCCAGGCGGTGAACGCCACTTCGGCCACGAGCACCGGCTTCACCCAGCGCTGCACGCCGCCACTGCGCCGGGACCACCGGCCGGGGCCGACGGTGGCCGGGTCGAGCGGCGGGACTTCGGTAACCAGTTCGACGAGCCGCGCATGCATGTCACGACCGGTCCTGGCATCCCATCCAGTGCCGACATTGCCGGCATACCGCAGCTTGCCGTCCTCGTGGTAGCCGAGCAGCAGGGCGCCGACTTCATTGTCGGAGCCGGCTCTATCGGTAAAACCGCAAACGACCAACTCCTGGCGCATCGAACACTTGAGCTTTAGCCAGGTATCGGAGCGCGCGGATACGTAGCGCGCGTCTGCCCGCTTAACGATGATCCCTTCCATGTTCATCCGGCAGGCGGCCTCCAGCATCTGCTGCGGGGACGCGCCGAAATCCTGGCTGAAGCGCACCCTTCCTGGTTCCGGGCGGTCGAGCAGCTTCCTCAATACCGCGCGCCGGGAGGCAAGCGCCACCTTTCGCAGGTCCTGCCCGCCCAGGAAAGGGGCGTCGAACACGAAGTAGACGATGTCGTCGCTGCGGACGTTGTCGATGGCGTTCTGTAGGGCATGAAAATCCGGGACGCCCGTATCGTTCAACACCACGATTTCGCCGTCGAGCCAGCCACTGCCGATGCCCAGCGACTCGACGGCCGTTGCCAGTGACTTCATCTTCGCAGTCCAGTCGTGGCCGCCACGAGTGATTAAACGCGCGCGATCGTTGTCGATGCGCGCGAGAATCCGATAGCCGTCGAATTTCGGTTCGACGACCCAGCCTTCGCCCGTCGGCGGTGTCGAGACCAGCGTTGCCAACTGGGGGGACAGCTTGCGCGGCAGCGGCGCAGCGACCGCCGCAGCAAGGTCCGGTACGGGGCCCGGCGTTGACTCTCTTGATGAATCTCCCGACTTTCGGGAAGGGGCCTCGCGTGACTCCAGCGGTCCGAGCGGATGCTCCAGGACACTGTCGGGCAACGCGGCGATGACGTCATAGTCGGCCAGGGAGCGAGCCCAGGCGTCCCGCTTCTTGAAGAGTATCCACTGGTTCTGTCTGGAATCGGCCTTGGCGATGCAGACCAGTTCCCAGAGCCCCGCGAGCTTCTCTCCGTGAAGCTTGAACACGAGCTTGCCTGCCGCCAGGCCGTCGCGCGGATCGCCCACCGGCTCCCAGGTGCC
>JBBRJB010000616.1:0-1982 GCA_038220085.1 Burkholderiales bacterium | reverse complement strand
AAAGACATAGGGAAGCGAGCCGGGAAACTGGATCTTGGTGAACAGCTGCCAGCGCGAGCCGTGCAGCGAGCGCACCAGGTCGAGCAGTTCGGGCTCCACTTCCCGCAGGCCCCGGGCGGTATTGAGCAGGATCGGGAAGACTGCTATCGAGAAAGCCATCATGGTGTTGGGCAGCACGCCGTACTTGAACCAGACGATGAACAGCGGTCCGAGCGCCACCTTGGGGATCATGTTCAGCGTGACGAGCAAGGGCAGGACCAGGGCCTCCAGGCTTCGCGACCAGGTGAAGCACAGCGCGAGCAGCACACCGACCACCAGGGCCAGGAAATAGCCGCCGAAGATCTCCGTGCCGGTCACCCGGACGTTGAACCACCAGTTGTAGTTGGGCGACAGCAGGGACTGGAAGGTATCGCCCGGCGACGGCATGACGAAGCGGGGACCCTCCCCGAGGCGCACGAACAGGTACCAGGCGAGCAGCAGCGCGAGGTGCGCGAGAATCGCCATGCTGTAGCGGCCCCCGGTGCTGTCGAGCCACTCCTTCATCAACCGAGCCATCGGGAAAGGTTGGCGGCGACGAACTGGTCGTCGGCGAGGTCGGCATGCTCGCGGCAGACCCGGTCGATTTCCGCTGCCTGCCCCGGCGACAGGGTCTCCTCGGGATCGAGGCACCAGATGCCCTGCAGCAGGCCCTGGCGACGCAGCACCTCGTGACAGCCCGGTATGCACCCGGCGAAATCGTTGGCGACGTCGAAGAAGGCGCTGTTGCAATCGGTGACGCGGGAGTCCAGGGCCAGCAGTGCCGGCTCAATGGCGCCGCCCGCCACGGCGGCGTGGATCTGCTCGAGCATCTGCACGGCGCCGCGCGTCCAGACACTCCAGTGCCCGAGCAGACCGCCCCGAATCCGGACGCTGACGAGGTCACGGCCGCGCCTGACCTCGAAGGGCGAGAGCAGGTCCAGCACGATGTGGTCGTCGTTGCCGGTGTATAGCGCGACCCGGTCCTCTGCGCGGGCGGCGACCACCCCCCGGATCACGTCTAGTGTGCGGTAGCGGTTGAACGGGGCCATCTTGATGGCGATGACGTTGTCGATGGCTGCGAAACGGCGCCAGAACTCGGCTGGCAAGGCGATGCCGCCGACCGAGGTCTGCAGGTAGAAGCCGACCAGGGGGATGATCTGCGCGACCTGCTCGCAGTGCGCTATCAGTTCGTCGACCGACGACCCCTTCATCGGCGCCAGCGACAGCAAGCCGGCGTGATAACCGTGGGAGAGCGCAATCTGCGCCTCCTTGCAGGCCTGAGCCGTGCGCCCGGCGAGTCCGGCGATCAGCACCAGCGGGCGATCGGTCCATTCCCGCGCGGCGCGGGCCGCCTGTTCAAGCACCGGGTCGTAAAGGCCGACGTTGCGGATCGCGAACTGGGTCGAATGCACGCCCACGGCGAGGCCGCCGGCGCCGGAGTCCACGTAGTAACGGGTGAGGGCGCGCTGGCGCACTGGGTCTAGCCGGCGCGCGGCGTCGAGGGCCAGCGGGTGTGCCGGAATGGCGGTGCCGGTTCGCAGCAGGTCGGCAATCTCGACGGGCAGGTCTGACCGGTGAAGCTTCATCGCTAGGGATTCCGTGGGATACCGCAGGAGCCCGTCGGACCCCTAGAATATGATCAGTTCTATTGATGTAACCAGTCAGTTAATTTACTCTAACGCAGCCACGCAGACCCGTCAACGCCAGGCCGCTGCTGCTGCGCCACGACCGAGGCGACGTACTCGCGCCGCTTTCCCCAGGAACCAGAGAACAGGAGATCACATGTCCATTCGAATCAAGCTCGGCGCCGTTGCGGCCGCGGCTGCAGCCGCCCTGATGATGTCCGCACCGGCCCAGGCCCAGCAGAAGCTCGACTTCATCCTCAACTGGGTGCCCGGCGGTGACCACGTACCCTACTACTACGCCAAGAAGATGGGCTGGTACGAGCAGGCCGGCATCGATCT
>JBBRJB010000615.1:0-1988 GCA_038220085.1 Burkholderiales bacterium | reverse complement strand
TGCGGCCAGCTGAAGGCGGTGGTGAACAGGAAGACGAAGGTCGACGCCAGCAGCGCGAACGGAAGTCCGCGCCCGAGCAGCAGTCCGGCAAACAGCACGCACAGCGTGCCGGCCGCGAGCGTGCGCCGGACATCGCCGGCGGGCTTCTCAGCGCCCGCTTCGGGAGCGCCTTGCGGGCCCGCCGCCGGCCCGGGCGGCCCCGCGGCGTCGGGCGGGCGGTGCCGGGTCTGTAAACCCAGCGCCAGCGCCAGCAGGATCATCAGCACACCGACCACGCCCGGGGTCAATCCGGGCACGGACCACGGGTTGATCGCCAGGGTTTCAAGACGGTCCAGCCGCCACGAGGCCACGGTGATTCCGACGCCGAGCACCGCCCAGAAGGCGGCGCTCAGGTAATCGCTGTGGCGGGACACGCGCCGGATCGGGTCGGGAGCGATCTCGGCCGGGGCTCTCAGCGCTTGATGCCGATCGATTCGGGCGTGACCTTGGCCATGCCGGCATCCTGCAGCAGGTAGGCGTCGTTGACGACCGTCGGCCAGACGGCGTCATAGGCCGCCTTACCGTAGAGCGGCGTGAACAGGGCGCCTTTGTCGTTGGCGTACTTGCGGATCTTTTCCGACTTGGCCACGCGCTCGGCCCAGAGCTTCTCGACCGTGGCGATGACTTCCGGCGGCGCGCCCTTGGGAATGAAGATGCCGAAACCGGTGGTCACCTTGGGGAAGTCCTTCACGAACTGGGTGATTGGCGGAATGGTGCCCACGCCCTCCATCGTCAGCGGCTCGTCGGCCACGACCGCCAGCGGACGCAGGCGCTTGCCCTTGATCATCTCCGCCTGCTCCGGTGCAAGCTGGGTGGTGACCTCGGTTTCACCGGCCACCGTCGAGACCACGGCCGGGTTCCCGCCGTCATAGGTCACATGCCGGTAATTGGCGCCGGTTGCCTGCTTGATCGCCTCCATGGCGAAATGTCCGGACGAGCTGTTGCCCGCGGTGGCGACCGACACCTGCTTGGTCTTCATCGCGTCCAGCAGTTCGGGCAAGGTCTTGTAGGGCGTCGAGGGATTGACGCTCACGATCGAGACGTTGGTGACGGCCAGGAACAATTCGAAGTCCGAGACCTTGGAGTTGATCATTCCCAGCAGCGGGTAGGTGCCCAACTGCTTGGCCGCACCGGCCGTCCAGGTGTAGCCGTCGCGCGGCGCGTCCATGGCGGCCTTGGTGCCGATCGATCCCGCGCCTCCCGGCTGGTTGACCACGACGATCTTCTGCCCCAGCCCTTCCTCCAGCTCGGCCGCCGCCAGTCGCGTCACCTGGTCAGTTGCGCCTCCGGCGGCCCACGGCACGATGATCGTGACCGGCTTGGTCGGCTTCCACTGGGCGTGGACGGTGCCGGTGGCCAGCAGTGCCCCGGCCAGAACAGCCGTCGCGAACGCCCCGCTTGCCGCCGTCATGGCAGCTCCTGCGAACTTGTTTCTCACGATTGTCTCCTCGTTGAATCCGCCATCGGCGATGTTAACTACGTGGTTAATAGTATCGCTGCCGGGCGAAGCGCCGCAAGTGCTGCGCGACGCCGCCGCAGGCTCCCAGGCTCAGCCGGGCACCAGGTAGCCCAGCACCAGGTCCGTCATATGGGAAAGCCGGTCGAGTTTCGCATTGGGCGCCATCAGGTCCCGATCGAAGATCGTCGACAGGGTGTGGTTGTTGCTGAGATAGAAATAGGAGATCCCGGCGATCGAGATGTAGAGCTGAATCGGGTCGACGCCGGCGCGGAACAGACCGGACTTCACGCCCCGCTCGAGCACCTCGCCGATGGTCGCGACAAACGGCGAATGCAGGGTGCGCACCCGAGCCGACTGCTTCAGGTGCCGGGCGCGATGCAGGTTCTCGCTGTTCAACAGGATCGGAAAGGACGGGTTCTCGAGGTAATAGTTCCAGGTGAACGCGATCAGGCGCCGGATCGCCTCGGCGGGCTCCACCTGCGTCAGGTTC
>JBBRJB010000614.1:0-1992 GCA_038220085.1 Burkholderiales bacterium | reverse complement strand
GGTCCTCTTTGAGGATGTCGGCCTGCACGGTGCCGCGCACGCTCTTGAGGGTCTGCGCCTTGATCCGCGCATAGGTGTTGGCATCGACCACGTCCTGGCCGGTGACGCCCAGCAGGGCCAGGCCGAGGCCGTCGTTGGTGGGCGGCAGCTCGCCGGAGTATTGCGGGCGCTCACGGCCTTCGAAGAGTTCATCGAGCTTCTTCTGCGCCGCCTCCCAGCGCTGCGGATCTTCCTTGAGGTACTTCTCGACCTGCTGGTCGACGGCGGTGTTCATGAACATCGCCAGGATCATCGGTGCCGGGCCGTTGATGGTCATCGACACGCTGGTGGTCGGCGCGCACAGGTCGAAGCCGGAGTACAGCTTCTTCATGTCGTCCAGCGTGGGGATGTTGACGCCGGAGTTGCCGATCTTGCCGAAGATGTCCGGGCGCGGCGCCGGGTCTTCGCCGTACAGGGTGACGCTGTCGAAGGCGGTGGACAGGCGCGCGGCCGGCTGGCCTACGGACAGATAGTGGAAGCGGCGGTTGGTGCGCTCGGGCGTGCCTTCGCCGGCGAACATGCGGATCGGGTCCTCGCCGCTGCGGCGGTACGGATAGACGCCGCCGGTGAACGGATAGCTGCCCGGCAGGTTCTCCTTGCCGAGGAATGTCAGCAGTTCGCCCCACGACTTGTAGGTGGGCGCGGCGATCTTGGGGATGGGCTGGTGGCTGAGTGACTGGCGATAGTTTTCGCCGGTGACCGCCTTGCCGCGCACGTCGTAGCTGAAGTGCTCGTCGGTGATGGATTTCAGGCGTTGCGGCCATTCGCGCAGGAGCTTGAGGTTTTCGTTGGTGAGCGACTGGACGGCGTCCTGGTAACGCTGGCGCAGGGTCAGGAGGGATGTGTCCACCGGTAGGGCGGGTCTTGACCCGCCGTCAGCGTTCTCGCGGGATTCCGGCAGGCGGGTCGAGACCCGCCCTGCGGCATCCTGGTCACCGCTACCCGCAGGGAGAAGGGAAGCGGCGGCAAAAAGATCCAGCGCCTTCGGCAAGTCCTCGTCACCGATATCCTGCAGCGACTGCCAGTAGTGCTGGGCGCGGCTGGCGGCGTCGGCCTGTTTTTCGATGGTGGCGTTGATGGCCCTGCCCTGTTCGGCGATCTCGGCCAGGTAGCGCACGCGGGCACCGGGGATCAGCACGGTGGCGCGCGGTTCCTTCAGCGAGGTGTCGAGCTGCGGGTTCCACTTGTTTTCCGGCAGCTCGAGCCTGGCGCGCAGCAGACGGCACAGGTTGACGAACATCCAGCTGATGCCGGGGTCGTTGAACTGGCTGGCGATGGTCGGGTACGCGGGCACGTCTTCGTCGGCGGTCTGGAACGCCACGCGATTGCGTTTCCACTGCTTGCGCACGTCACGCAGGGCGTCTTCGGCACCGCGCTTGTCGTACTTGTTGAGCACGATGAGTTCGGCGAAGTCGAGCATGTCGATCTTCTCCAGCTGGCTGGCTGCGCCGTATTCGCTGGTCATCACGTACATCGGGAAATCGACCAGGTCCACGATCTCCGAATCGCTCTGGCCGATGCCCGCGGTCTCGACGATGACCAGGTCATAGCCCCGCCCCTTGAGGAAGCCGATGCAGTCCTTGAGCACGCGGTTGGTCGCCGCATGCTGCCGCCGGGTGGCCATCGAGCGCATGTACACGCGGTGGCTGCGCAGCGAGTTCATGCGGATGCGGTCGCCCAGCAGCGCGCCCCCGGTGCGGCGACGGGTCGGGTCGACCGAGATGACCGCGATGCGCATCTGCGGGAAACTGGCCAGGAAGCGGTTGAGCAGTTCGTCGGTGACGCTGGATTTGCCCGCGCCGCCGGTGCCGGTGATGCCGATCACGGGCGTCTTGCCGCCGGCCAGCTGCCATTGCTTGCGCTGGTGCGCGAGTTCCGATTCGTCGAGCGCGCCTTCCTCGATTGCGGACAGCATGCGGCCGATCGCGATCTCGTCGTCGAATCCGACCTGGT
>JBBRJB010000613.1:0-2000 GCA_038220085.1 Burkholderiales bacterium | reverse complement strand
TGATGAACGAACAGTCGGCCCTGTCGGGTCCGGCGCGCCGGCACCACTTCGGCGACAACGTCGTGCACTTCGCCCGGATCCTGCGTGCCGCGGGACTGCCGGCCGGCCCTGAGCGGGTGTTGAGGGCGCTCGAGGCGCTCGAACTGGTCGGAGTGAGCCGTCGCGACGATGTTCATGCCGCGCTGAGCGCGGTCATGATCGACCGCCACGAGCAACAGGCGTTGTTCGACGCCGCATTTGCAGCCTTCTGGCGTGATCCCAAGCTGCTCGAGCGCTTGATGTACCTGGCATTGCCCAAGGTGAGCGGAAGAGGTCAGCGCGAAGACGAGGCCGCCCGTGCTCGCCGGCTCCAGGAAGCATTGAGCCCGCGGCCGACGCCGGCCTCGACGCCGCAAGCACCGCAATCCGAGGAGCAGAAGTTCGAGGCCGAATTGACCTGGTCAGATCGCGAGCGACTGCAGCGGGCCGATTTCGCCTCGATGTCCACCGAAGAATTCGAGCAGGCGCAACGACTGGCGCGCAACCTGAGCCTGCCGCTGCGGCCACTGCCGACGCGCCGCCGGGCACCGTCGCTCACGGGCAGGCCCGACCTGCGCAGGATGATGCAGCGCACGCTGCGTGCGCCGGACAGCCTGTTGCCGGCCTACTCGGCCCCACGGCGACGCCCGCCGCCACTGGTGCTGCTGGTCGACATCTCCGGTTCGATGGAGCGCTATACGCGGCTCTTCCTGCACTTTGCGCACGGGCTGTCGCAGCAGCGACAGCGGGTCCATACCCTGGTATTCGGCACGCGCCTGACCAACATCACCCATTGCCTGCGACACCGCGATCCCGACCTGGCGATGGCGCGCGCGGATGCCATGGTGCAGGACTGGCGCGGCGGCACCCGGATCGCGTCGAACCTGCGGGCGTTCAACCGGCTCTGGGCCCGGCGCCTCCTGACCGGCAACGCGGCGCTGATCCTGGTCACCGACGGCCTGGATCGGGACGACGCCGGGGATCTGGGACACGAAGCCGCGCTGCTGTCCCGGTTCTGCCATCAGATGATCTGGCTCAATCCGCTGTTACGATTTGAGGGCTTCGCGCCACGGGCGGCCGGCATACGCGCCATCATGCCGCACGTCGATCAGTTTCTGCCGATGCACAATCTGGCCAGCCTGGCCGATCTCGGTCACGAACTGCGAAGCAGACATTACAAGGAAATCGCGACATGAACCTGCAAGGTGAACGCATCATCCCCGCATCGGTCGAGCGCACCTGGGTCGCATTGAACGATCCCGAGGTGCTCAAGGCCTGTATCGCGGGTTGCGAGACCATCGAGGTTACCGGCGAGAACCAGTTCCTGGCGACGATGGCCGTGCGCATCGGTCCGGTCAACGCGAAGTTCAAAGGCAAGCTGCAGCTGAGTGATATCGTCCCGCTGCAGTCCTACAAAATCAACTTCGACGGCCAGGGCGGCGTTGCCGGTTTCGGCAAGGGGTCGGCAGAGGTGAATCTTTCGCCTGAGGGCACATCCGGGGAATCGACCAGGCTGAACTACACCGCAAACGCCCAAGTCGGCGGCAAGATCGCGCAGATCGGCTCGCGGCTGGTGGAATCCGCCGCCGCCAAGATCGCGGAAGACTTCTTCAAAGCTTTTGAAGCCAGGATGACCGCCCCGGCGGCAGAGAGCGTTGCGGCCACCGACGCCGCGGCGTCGCAGCCTGCAGCCGCCTTGCCGCCACCCACTATCGAACATGTGACAGGCCGCGCCAGTGCCACTGCGCCCGTCGCCGGCACGGGGGGAAACAGCACCCTCTGGTGGATCGCCGGTATCATCATTCTTGCGCTCCTGGCCTACTTCTTCACACGCTGACTCGTGCCGGGGGCGCAGCCGCCGTACTGATTCGCTGGAGCAACGACATGGACAGCCTGGATCGACAGGTTCTCGAACAGGCCCGCGACTGGTTCGCCGGGGGACGAAAGGTCTGGATCGTCACGGTGATAGAAACCTGGGGTTC
>JBBRJB010000612.1:0-2014 GCA_038220085.1 Burkholderiales bacterium | reverse complement strand
CGGTCGCCGGTCAGCCGCCGGCGAGCCGCGGCCACAGCACTCCCACCCATACCCCGGCAGCGAGAATCAGGCTGAGCATGACGGCCGCGCTGCCGATGTCTTTGGCGCGACCGATCAGCGGGTGGTGTTCTATCGCGACTGCATCGGCAAGTGCCTCGATCGCCGAGTTCAACAGTTCCACCAGCCAGACGAAGACGATCGCGCCGATCAGGGCGAGCGCCTGCCCGAGCGTTTGCGCGAGCCAGCCAGCCAGGGGTATCAGCAGCGCGCCGGCGACGATCTCCTGTCGGAATGACGCTTCGTAGCGCCAGGCGGCGGCCAGCCCCTTGAATGAGTACGAAGCGGCGGCCGCCAGGCGCCGGAAGCCGCCTGAACTCTTGAACGCCGAGACCGGATCCATAGGGGGAACTGGGAGGGCGCGCGCGGTAGCCCGCTCAGACCAGTCCCTGCCCCTCATCGAGACCCAGGTGCAGGTTCATGGACTGAACCGCCGCGCCGCTTGCCCCCTTGCCGAGGTTGTCGAGACGCGAGATCAGCATGATCTGCGAGTCGCGGCCGAAGACGAACAGGTCTACCCGGTTGGTGTCGTTGCAGCCCTGAACGTCGAAGAAAACACCCTCCAGCACCTGCGGGTCGTTGGCCGGCATCACCCGCACGAAGCGCTCTCCCGCGAAATAATCCGACAATGCCTGATGGACCCGCTGAAGCGTCGCGCCTGAGTTCATCCGATCCGTCCTGAGGCCGATCGATACCGCCAGCCCCTTGTAGAAGCCCGCCACCACCGGCGCGAAGATCGGCTCTATCGCCAACCCGCCGTGGGTCATCATCTCCGGCAGATGCTTGTGCACGAGCGCCAGCCCATACTGGCGCGGCGCCTGCAGGCCGGCATCGTCGCGCCCCGCACGATACTGCTCGATCATCTTCTTGCCACCGCCGGAGTAACCGGTGATGGAAAAACAGCTGATCGGATAGTCAGGGGGAAGCAGTCCCGCCGCCACCAGCGGCCGCACCAGCAGAATGAAGGCCGAGGCGTGGCAGCCTGGATTCGCGATCCGCTTGCTGGTGCGGATCCGCTCGCGCTGCCCTGCCAATTCAGGCAAACCGAAGGCCCAGTCGGGTCTGATCCGATGGGCGGTGCTCGCATCGACGATGCAGGTGTCCGGGTTGGACACCAGCGCCACTGCTTCCCGCGCCGCGGCGTCCGGAAGGCAGAGAAAAGCCACGTCCGCAGCATTGAGCAGTCGCGCCCGTTCGGCCGCGTCCTTGCGGCGGTCCGCAGCGATGCGGAGAACTTCCACGTCCCGGCGGCGGCTCAGATACTCGTTGATCTGAAGCCCGGTGGTGCCCTCCTGGCCGTCGACGAAGACTTTGTACACCATCTGATTACCACCTCCAGAACACTTCCGTCCAACAATTATCAGTGCCGGACTCCGCCTCGGCAACCGGACGGGAGTGATCCGTCAAGCCGACATGACATTCCCGACGCAGGAAGTTGTCGCATTTGCGCCGGTTCCCTCCAGCCTGCACACTAACATCTTTCGTCTGTCACGACGGCGGTCCCGCTTCAGTGACCCCCCAGGAGGCTGTCGGAGTATGGGAAGGGGTCGCGCGGTGGAGAACAGGGATGCAGCGCAAGGCGCGCGAACGGGTCATTACCAAGCCGTATTGACCCGTTCGCGCAACGCGGCGATGCGCCCTGTCGTCCGCCGCCCTATGGGTTCACACCAGAAAGCCGCGATGCGGCGTTGCGCAACCCCTTCCCATATTCCGGCAGCCTCCTAGGGCCGGACCTGCCCCTGGCTGAAAGCTGATGACCCGTCGTTTGATTGTTGCAATCACCGGCGCCAGTGGCGTCGCGTTTGGCGTTCGCCTGCTCGAGCATCTCAAGGCAACTCAGGATATTGAAACCCACCTGATGGTCTCGGCTTTCGGCTGGGTGACCATCGACGCCGAACTCGATGTCGAGCGGCGCGCAGTCGAGGCGCTGGCCGACCGGGTGCATTCCGTCAAGGAC
>JBBRJB010000611.1:0-2031 GCA_038220085.1 Burkholderiales bacterium | reverse complement strand
GAGGTGTACAGCGATCGCGCCGGTTTCGAGGCTCACCTGGCCAGCGATCACTACAAGCATTTCGACCAGCTCGTCGGTCCCTGGATCGCCGAGAAGAAAGTCCGCCAGCTCGAGCGTATCGAGAGCGGCCAGTAGCGCAGTCCGCCGCTTTCGGGATGTCGTGACGGATACCCTGACCATCGTCCAGCCCGACGACTGGCACCTGCACCTGCGTGACGGCGACGCGCTGGCGGCAGTCGTCGCGGCCACTGCGCGGCAATTCCGCCGCGCGATCGTGATGCCCAACCTCAAACCACCGGTCACCACGGTCGAGTCGGCAAGCGCCTACCGTCAACGGATTCTGGACGCGCTGCGCCGCTGTCCGGACGACCTCGACCCGGGCGCGCGGTCGTTCGAGCCCCTGATGACGCTTTACCTCACCGAGGCGACGCCGGTCGCGCAGATCACAGAGGCCAAGGCGAGCGGCCTGGTCCACGGCATCAAGTTCTACCCTGCCGGGGCGACCACCAATTCCGATGCCGGGGTCGCCTCGATCGAGCGGGTGTACCCGGTGCTGGCGGAGATGGAGCGGGTGGGCCTGCCCTTGCTGGTGCACGGTGAAGTGGTGGATCCCGAGGTCGACCTGTTCGACCGCGAGGCGGTGTTCATCGAGCGCGTGCTGGTGCCGCTGCGTCGCCGGATGCCCGGCCTGCGGGTGGTGCTGGAGCACATCACGACCCGGGAGGCCGCCGATTATGTCCGCGAGGCCGACGCACCCGGCGGCACGCTGGGCGCCACCATCACCGCCCAGCACCTGCTCTACAACCGCAACGCGATCTTCACCGGGGGGCTCAGGCCGCATTGGTATTGCCTGCCAGTGCTCAAGCGCGAGACCCACCGCCAGGCCCTGGTGGCCGCGGCCACCGGGGGCAACCCGCGCTTCTTCCTCGGCACCGACAGTGCGCCCCACGCACGGATGCTGAAGGAGCACGCCAGTGCCTGTGCCGGCTGCTATACGGCGCCGCATGCCCTGGCCTTGTACGCCGCGGCCTTCGAGGCCGCCGGTGCGCTTGACCGGTTGGAGGCGTTCGCCAGCCGCAACGGTCCGGCCTTCTACCGCCTTCCGGTCAACGAAGGCACGATCACCCTGTCCCGCGAGTCCTGGACGATCCCGGCAACGCTGCCGTTCGGCGACGGTGAAATCGTTCCCCTGGCCGGCGGGGAATCGCTGCCCTGGCGGCTGCGCTAGGGAATTTGCGGATAGCCGCACGCGACTTTTCGCTTAAACTACTCCGGTCAACATCCGGCGCGCCGAGAGCGCGCCGGATGTTTTTCAGGTTCAATGAATCGAATCCGCCCGTTCGGGTTCGATTCCCGATACAGCCGAAAACAGGGGGAGACCAGATGAGTTCCAGGAAAGCATTCGTGCGCTCGATCGCCGCGACGCTGGCATTGTCGGCGACGGCAGTGCTGGTGAGCAGCCTTACGCCGGGCATGGCTGGCGTGGCCAATGCCCAGACCAAGATCAAGTGGGCCCACGTCTACGAGGTCGGCGAGCCCTACCACAAGCAGTCGGTCTGGGCGGCCGAGGAGATCAAAAAACGCACCAACGGCAAGTTCGATATCCAGGTCTTCCCGGCTTCGTCGCTCGGGAAGGAGACCGACATCAACCAGGGCCTGTCGCTCGGCACGGTCGACATGATCATCAGCGGCCCGTCGTTTGCCGCCCGATCCTATCCGCGGGTCGGCATCGCCTACTACCCGTTCATCTTCCGCGACGGCGAGCACCTGCTGGCCTACTCCAAGAGCGATCTGTTCAAGGAGATGACGGAGGAGTATCGCAAGAAGACCGGCATCGCCATGCTGGCCTACACCTATTACGGTGCCAGACACACCACCTCGAACCGGCTCTTCAAGGACTGCGCCGGCATGAAGGGCCTGAAGATCCGCGTGCCGGACGTCGCGGCCTACATGGCCACCCCCAAGGCCTGCGGCGCCAACCCGACGCCGATCGCCTTCGCCGAGGTCTACCTGGCGCTGCAGAACGGCACC
>JBBRJB010000610.1:0-2032 GCA_038220085.1 Burkholderiales bacterium | reverse complement strand
AGGTCCTTGCGGTGCTGGCGCAGTCGCGACTGCGGCCGGAAGTCACGGCTCACCATTCGCGGCCCCACCGTGTCGACGGCGCGTGAATACGCGGGCGAGCGACGCAGCAGTTCAAGAAAGCGGCCGCCGTCGATGCCCAGCCCTTCAGCCAGCGCAAGTCCTTCCGCCAGGGCCGCCCGGTTCAGGCCGAGCACCAGGTTGGAGGCCAGTTTGGCGCGCGCTGCCGCCCCCGGCAGTCCGACGTGGAACTGGGTCGGACTCAACAGGTCGATCAGCGGCTGGAACCGGGCCAGGGTCGCGGGTTCCGCGCCGATGAGCGCCAGCGCTTCGCCGTCACGAATCTGCGCGCTCGAGCCCGACAGGGGCATTTCCATGAAGGCGATCGCGTGACGCGTCATCTGTGCGGCCGCAGCCTCCACCGCCTGCGGGCTGCAGGTGGCTGCGTTGACCACCAGGGACGGCGCGGCGCCTTCAGCCGCAGCATCCGCAATCTGCCCGCTCACTTCGGCAAGCTGGGCGTCGTCGAAGACGCACACCAGCAGCACCTCGCAGGAACGGGCCAGCCGGACCGTGTCGGGCAGCAGCGTGACACCGAGCACCCGCGCCTGCGCTGCGGCCGCATCCAACGGGTCGAACCCCAGCACCGTGCAGCCGCCGGCGGCCGCGCGCGCGGCCAGCACGCGGCCGACCAGGCCCAGCCCGATCACGCCGACTCGCGCCGGCAGGCCGGGTTGCGCCGGTCCGGGGGACGCGGTCATTGCGCCTTGATCTTCGCGTCCGCGATGATCTGGCCGACCGAGCGGTAGTCATCCTGGACGAATCGGCCGAACGCCGCCGGCGACATGTTCTGGGTGTCGAATCCCTGCACCGCCAGCCGGTCCTTCAACTCGGCCTCGCCGAGAATCCGGTTGACTTCGTCGTTGAGCCGGGTCACCACCGCCGCCGGCGTCTGGCCGGGGGCCCACATGCCGTACCAGGCGTAGAACTCGAAACCCGCCACCCCCGACTCCGCCACGGTCGGCACATCGGGGAGCGCCGCCAGGCGGCTCGACGACGTGACGGCCAGCGCGCGGACGCGGCCGCTCTTGACATGTGGCATGGCGCCCAGGGCGGGCTCGACGAACCCCTGGATCTCGCCGCTCATGAGATCCACGTAAGCCGGCTGCGAGCCCTTGTAGGGCAGCACGAACAGGTCGGTGCCGGTCCGCCCTTTCAGCAATTCGGTGGCGATATGGCCACCCGAGCCGATGCTGCCGATCGCGAAGTTCAGCTTCCCGGGATTCTCCTTTGCCAGGGTCACCAGCTCCGGGAAGGTCTTCGCCGGCAGGTTCGGCGTCACGCAGACGATCAGTGCGCCCTTTGCCAGCAGTGCCACCGGGGTGAAGTCGCCGTCGAGGTCGTAGGGTGTCTTGAGCAGGTGCTGGTTGATCACCAGGTTGCCGGCATTGACCAGCAGCGTATAGCCGTCGCCGGGCCGCTTGGCGACGTAATCCGAGCCGATCACGCTGTTGCCGCCGGCCTTGTTCTCCACCACCACGTTCTGTCCAAGCGAAGTCGTCAGCCGCTGGGCGATGTGGCGGGCCAGCGCATCGACCGAGCCCCCCGGCGGAAAGGGCACCACGATCCGGATCGGCTTGTCTGGAAACCCCGCCTGCGCGGCGGCTGCGCCGGAAAATGTCAGCGCGGCCGCAGCCGCACCGTGCCGGAGAAAGAGTCGTCGGTCCATGCTGGATATGCTCCTTGAATTGAGGTTGATGTCGCGCAGGCGCGAACGGCGTCAGGCGGGCAACTCGCCGAGGTCGACCCAGCGCCGCTCCCGCCACGACTGCAGGCCCGCCTCGACCAGCTGCACGCCTTTGGCGCCCTCGCGCAGCCCCCAGGGAAACGGCGTGTCTTCTTCCAGATGACGGATGAAGAGTTCCCATTGCGCCTTGAAGGCGTTGTCGAATACGACGCTGTCCGGTACCTCCTGCCAGCCGGCGAAGAAATCGATCGGCTGCGGCAGGTCCGGATTCCACACCGGCTTGGGCGT
>JBBRJB010000609.1:0-2035 GCA_038220085.1 Burkholderiales bacterium | reverse complement strand
CCCTACCGCCAGGGTTGCCGACACGAAGATCCAGCTCCCGCCCAGGAGGTTTCGCTGCTCGGCCAGGCGCTGCGCGACCGACAACGGCGTCGATTTAAGGGCCGCATGGTTGGGCGTAGTCTGCGCCCAGATGATGGACGTCAGCGCCGCGATTCCGTCCGGCCGACCCGACGACTCCAACTGGGAAAGCCATTCGCGGCAGCGAAAAGCCGTCTCCTGAGCCCGCACGGCACAGCGCGCAAGGTCCAGCGATCGCTCCTCGTGGGCTTTCAGGATCGCAGCCGCGGCGCTCAGACTTGCCTGCGCCACCTGCACCGCTTCGAGCAGGTTGCCGTCCGGGCCGGGGGCCAGCGCCAGCAGCTGTTCGGCGCCGAGACGAACGCTCTGCTCCGGCAATGCAAGTCGCAGGCGTCGCGCCGCCATTTCAAGGGATGCCGCCATCGCGCGCCAGTCGGCCGCGCCAGCGGCGTCGGCAAGGCCGGCGCGCAGGCAGTCACGGCTCAGGTCCACCAGCTGACGGGTGGATACCGAGTCGCCGAAGAACTCGGTAGCTATGTCCGGGAGTTGGTGGGCCTCGTCGAAGATGAAGATGTCCGCACGCGGAAGGAAATCGCCGATGGCGTCCTCCTTGAGCGCAAGGTCGGCGCAGAACAGATGATGGTTGACCACCAGGACATCGGCGCGCTGTGCCTTATGGCGGGCCTTCATCAGCGGACACTGGCGCAGCTCGGGGCACTCCTGGCCCAGGCAGTTGTCCTTGGTCGAGGTAGCCAGAGCCCAGACCGGATCGTCCTCTGACAGATCCGTGCAGGCGGCACGATCGCCGGTCGGGTCGGTTTGGGCGAAGCGTTCGATGATTCGCAGCTTGCCGGGCGCGCTGCGGTCGCGAAAACGTCCGTCCACCAGGTTGCGCTTGAGGTGCAGCGGGCAGACATAGTTGGCGCGGCCTTTCAGCACCGCGGCCGTCACATCGATGCCGAGCGCCTGGCGCACTACGCCCACATCGCGCTGGAACAACTGGTCCTGCAACTGCCGGGTGCCGGTGGCGATCAGAACCTTGCGGCGGGCGAGCAGCGCCGGCACCAGGTAGGCGAAGGTCTTGCCGATACCGGTGCCCGCTTCCGCTAGCAGGCTGCCGCTGGTGTCGATTGCCTTGGCAATGCGCCGCGCCAGCTCGGCCTGGGCTTCGCGGCGCCGGTAATCCGACCGGGACAAGGCGAGCGCGCCGTCCTGCTCGAAGGCCGCGTCGGTGGCATCCTGCAGGAGTGATCCGGACATTGCACCAGCCGCCTTTTCCAGGACGGTCACGGCGGCAGCGGCGCGCCGCAGACCACCGGCAAGCGCGTCATGCGCCGGCGGGCGAGCACCCTCATGCCGGCACGTCGGGCGTCAACTGCATTTGCAGCAGGACAATGGAGTCCTTGATCTGGAGCTTCCGTTTCTTGAGGCGACGAACCAGCAACTGGTCGCTTTCAGGCTCGAGCGCCATGCGTTCGATCATCTGGTTCAGTCCCCGGTGTTCCAACTGCAATTCAGCAATCCTCAACTTGAGCGAATCAGCGTCTTGTGGGCTGGGCGACACGAATAGGGTCCTTGGCTGCAGTTCCATCCGATAACCGGTCAACCGGTGTCCGGACACCACCGTGATAATAAGATGACCATGATTGCCATTCAATCCGTCGCCACCGAATTATCGGTCTCCACCTGCACGGCGCAGCATCAGGGCGACCGTGGCGAGCAGCAGGATCGGGTAGCCATACTGCGATCCAGCATATCACCCCGCTGCATGCTGGCCCTGCTGGCGGACGGGTTGGGCGGCATGAGCGGCGGCGCCATGGCGGCCGCTGAAGTGATCACGGTCGCGCAGCGGCTTTTCGATGGTTTCCGTCCCGGCGAATCCGCCCGCGACTTCTTCGAATGCCTGCTCGATGAAGTCAACACCGTCCTGTGCCTGACCGGTATGACCGCCAACCTCGAGCCGCATACTACCCTGGTGATGGTGCTGGTGCAGTCCGGTCGCATGGACTGGTGCCAT
>JBBRJB010000608.1:0-2074 GCA_038220085.1 Burkholderiales bacterium | reverse complement strand
GGCAACCGATCTCGGGCTGAGCTCCGGAACGACCGCCCGCCTGGTCAGCCTGCGACAGGCCCGGGAGGATGCCGAGCGTGACATCGTCCAGCGCGCACTCAAGCGCGTCAATGGCAACATAGCACGGGCATCAGAAATGCTGGGGATCAGCCGGCCCACCTTATATGATCTGTTGAACAAACTGGGGATGCGCTAGACTGCATTTCTGGTGCAGACCGGCCCCGGTGCCGGTCATCCTGACTGCCCGCATGGCTGCCTTCCACCCGGCAGCGCCGGTCGACGACAATCTACCGCGGGGCGGCGATTGGCCGCACCACACCTGATTCAAGAGGTAACAGAATTGGCAGCAAGATCCCCTTCCATCCACCGCTCATCCGCAATGCCCCGGCATGCGGCGGCATTGCGGCCGGGGCGGGAGGGGGCTGACAGGACGCTGTTTCGAGCGGGCCGCATGGCCTTCGGCGCTCTGACGCTGCTTTTCCTGGCACAGCCTGCCCTGGCGCAGATCGGCGGCCCCATCGGCGCACCTTCCGGTATTCCCAACGGCCTGCCGGCCGGCGCCTCGGGGTATAACCGCAGCCAGGGCGCGTCGTTGCCGCCACCGGTCAACAACTGGTCGGCGAACGAGTCCGGGCGCGGCGGGTTCGGGAACGGCTTCAATGAGCGCTTCGGCACCCGCGCCTGGACGCCTCCCGCCAACTCGAAGGACGAGATTCCCCTGCCGCCGAGCCCCCAGATCCAGCAGACGGCGCCCGCAGCGGTCGGCCCGCAGCGGGACCGGCGCGAGCGGGACGACAATGATTTTGCCGGTTCGGACGACGGCGGCCGCGGGAAGGATCCGGTCCCGACAACCCGCCAGATCGCGGCGGCTCAGCACAATCCGGTGGAAGCCTTGCGCGACCTGGTCCAGAAGGGTCAGATGCACGAAACCGGCCTCGGGGTGCCAAAGAACCTTGGCCGGGCTTTCGACCTGTACTGCGAGGCGGCGCGAGACGGTTATCCGGATGCCCTGGTCCGGATGGGCTGGATGTTCGCAGAAGGCAACGGCGTCGAGAAGAACCACTCGGCGGCGTCGACCCTGTTCAAGCGAGCCGCCCGATTCGGCAGCAGCGTCGGCGACGAGCTTGCGCGGCGTTTCGCCGGCGACCGGGAATTGCTGCCGGTCTGCCTGAAAGGAACTCTGGTGGAGAAAGGCACGGCCGAGCGTCCTGCCACCACCGCCGAGTTGTCGGCAATGGCGCCCAAGTTCGACATGCCGCTGGTGATGCGCAACAGTCTCATCAGCGCCGAGCGTGCCAAGTTTGTCAGTACGGTCATTGCCGAGGCCCGGAACTTCAAGCTGGATCCGCGCCTGGTACTGGCCGTCATGGCGACCGAGTCCGGTTTCGATCCGAACGCGCGGTCGCCCAAGAACGCGGCGGGACTGATGCAGCTGATTCCGGAAACCGCGGAGCGTTTCAACGTCAAGGACATCCTGGATCCGGTCGAGAACATCCGGGGAGGCATGGCCTACCTGCGCTGGCTCCTGAGCTATTTCCGCGGCGACGTCACGCTCACCCTGGCGGCTTACAACGCCGGCGAAGGCGCGGTCGACAAGCATAGCGGCGTGCCCCCCTTCACGGAGACGCTCGGCTACGTGCAGAAGATCCGCGCGCTCTACCCGTTTGATCGCCATCCCTACGACGCCACCATCAGCAGCGGCATTTCCCGGACCGCGCCGCAACCGACTCGGACGGTGGACGCCAAGTCGGCGGTCGGCGGTGAGGGCTCGATCGCCAGGAATTGAGCGGGGCGGCAGGACGCCCACCCCGCACGTTCACCCCGCACAGACCGCCGGATGCACCTGCGGCTGCGGATATGGCCGGTCGGTACCGATTCCAAGAAAACCGTTCGCTAACGACGTCCGCGGCGCGCCCGACCCTGAGCTTGCCGGGGTCGATCGCCGGCCACCGCCGCCGCTGTCGTTCTCCCCGGCCCCGCCCCCACTTCCCTGAGATCGCTGCGCCGTGCTTTCGGTCGGCGCCTGGTCTTCCCGCTGTGCCCCGACACCCGCACCCGAGGCGAAATCCTCACG
>JBBRJB010000607.1:0-2076 GCA_038220085.1 Burkholderiales bacterium | reverse complement strand
CACCGGTCGTCACCCCATTCAAGCCCGACCTCGAGATCGATACGCCACGCTTCGTCGCCCACTGCCGCTGGCTGCTGGACCACGGCTGCGACGGCCTGGCGATCTTCGGCACCAACAGCGAGGCGAACTCGCTCACGGTTGCTGAGAAGATCCAACTGCTCGACGCACTGGTCGACGCCGGGGTGGACCCCGCACGCCTGATGCCGGGCACCGGCGCCTGCGCCATCGGCGATGCGGTGGCGCTGACCGCGCACGCGGTCGCCAAGGGCTGTGCGGGCGTGCTGATGCTGCCCCCGTTCTACTACAAAGGGGTGCCGGACGAGGGCTTGGCTCGCTACTTCGGCGAAGTCATCTCACGGGTCGCGGACTCCCGGCTTCGGGTCTATGTCTATCACATCCCGCCGGTCGCCCAGGTCGGCTTCTCCATCGACCTGATCGCTCGGCTGCGGCGCGACTTTCCGAAGACAGTCGTCGGCATCAAGGACTCGTCGGGCGACTGGAACAACACCCGTGCCGTTATTGACGCTTTCGCCGCCGACGGCTTCCAGGTGTTTGCGGGTAGCGATGACTTCCTGCTGGCGAACCTGCGCCATGGCGGCGTCGGCTGCATCACCGCGACCGGCAACGTCAATGCAGCGGCCATCGCCGACTTGTACCGGACCTGGGAACAACCCGGCGCGGACGAGCGGCAAAAGGCACTCTCCCACACCCGCAGCCTGTTCCAGAAATTCCCGATGATCCCGGCGTTGAAGGCCGCGATCGCGCATTACGGCGACGACCCGGATTGGGCCACGGTGCGCCCGCCGCTGCAGGCCCTGACAGCGGCGCAGGCACAAGCGCTGGTGAAATCGCTGGACGCGGATGGGTTCGCGATGCCGGGGCTGCCCAGGCGGGCCTGAGGCAACCATGCTCCGCCGGGGATGACCGGACCCCTCGATATTGCCGCTCGCCAGGACGCGGCCACGGGTGTACAGTCGATCATAGTCGCTGGTCCGTGGGACCCAGCATCGTGAAGACGAAACTAATCCTGGTATCCGGCACTGTCGCGCTGGTGGCATTCGCCCTCTGGCAGTGGGAATGGGATTCGTCCGGGGTCGAACTCTGGATGAGTGTGCACGCCTGGCTGGGCGCCGTGCTCTACGTCGTTCTGCTGGCGGGCTCGGTTGTCCTGCTCCCCCTTTCCTCTCTGCCGCTGCTGCCGCTGGCCGCCAAGATCTACGGGGTCGTTCCTACTGCGCTGCTCAGCGTCGCCGGCTGGTGGATCGGGTCCCTGATCGCATTCGCGGTGGCGCGCCTTGGTCGCCATCAACTCGAGCGCATCACCTCCATGGCCGCAGTCGACCGGCTGGAAGCGCAGATTCCCCACGACGTCGGCTTCTGGGGGATCGTGGTGCTGCGCATGATCCTGCCGACAGACCTGGTCAGCTTCGCGCTCGGCCTGCTCAAGCACCTGTCATTTCGCACCTATTCGGTGGCGACCCTGCTGGGAATCCTGCCGTTTTCCTTCGTCTGGAGCTATGCCGGTGGCGAAATAAGCGCCGGTCGCTTCCTGCCGTTCATGCTCACGGCGGTGGGCCTGATCGCAGTCATCTTTGCGATACGGCGAATCTGGCGAACGCACCACGCAAGAATGCACCCTGGAGCCATCGGGCCCGACGCGAACTAGTTCGCGGTCAGCACCTCGGTATCGGGGTGAAACGCGATCCAGGCAAACCAGAAAGCCATCGTCGAGGGCCAGGCATTGCCTTCGGCATCGAAGGCCTCGGCCGTGCGGTGCCGCGCGTCGAAACGAATGGTGATGGGTCGGCCGGCAATCTTGTCCGTGAATTCCCCGTCCGGGCCGGCGACGCGCGCGAGCACGCTGAACGGGTAGGCCTTGTAGCTGGCCTCCACTTCGACCCCCAGCACCCACTCCTTGAGTGGAAACCGGTCATCGCGATGCTCGACATCGAACATCAGCCGTTGGATCTTCTCGTAGCCGGCGTAGGGATCCCGGCCGTAGTCACGCACGAAACCGGTGTCGGTCGAGAGCACGCGGGTCTGCGGATGCCGCCGACGCCAATCTGCCCAGCTGGT
>JBBRJB010000606.1:0-2080 GCA_038220085.1 Burkholderiales bacterium | reverse complement strand
TTTGCGGAGTGGTCCGCGGAGTTCGATCCGCCCCCCGGCCGGGAGCAGGAACTGGCCGATCATGTCGGGCAGGCGGTGTTCCAGGCGGCTTTCACGCACCTGAAGCAACGCTTGCGATGACCGCGGGCGTGGCGAAGGTCCGCGCGAGGGCGGCATGATCAAGGTCACGCGCTCGGGGGTCATCGACGCACCGATCGCCACTGTCTGGGCGCTGCTGCGGGACTTCAACAGTCATGTCGATTGGCATCCCGCAATCGACAGCTCTGAAATTGAGAACGGCGAACCGCCCGATCAGGTCGGGTGCGTGCGCAGCTTCCGGCTCAAGGACGGCAACCAGCTGCGAGAACAGCTGCTGGCATTGTCGGACCGGGATTTCCTTTCGACCTACTGCATCCTGGACGCGACCTTGCCGATGCGGCGTTACGTCGCCACGTTGCAACTCAAGCCGGTCACCGACGGCAACCTCACTTTCTGGCACTGGCAGTCGACCTTCGACGTGCCGAAGGGTCGGGAACTGGAATTCGACCGTACCGTGGGCGACGGCGTCTATACGGTCGGATTCGAGGGCATGCGGACCTGGCTGCGACGCGGGCGGCGGGCCGGCAGCCGGAGCGCCGCCGCCGCCGGGACAAGCGGCGGCCGCAGCGATGCTGCGACGCCTGGTGCCGGCGCCGCGCTTCAGGGCCAAGGCATCTTCGTTCGCCGTCACGGCGGCGCCGGTGAGATGGCGCTGGCGGCGGTCGATGCAGCCGCCCCGGGCTCGGGCGAAGTCCGCATCCGTCAGACCGCGGTCGGCGTCAATTACATCGATGTCTACGTGCGCAGCGGCCTCTATCCGATGATTGTGCCGCCGGCGGTGCCCGGCGTGGAGGCGGCCGGCGTCGTTGTCGACGTGGGCCCTGATGTGGCGCACCTGCTGCCCGGCGATCGCGTGGCGTACGCCTGCCTGCCGCCCGGGTCCTACTGCAGTGTCAGGACAATGGCGGCCGACCAGGTGGTGGTGCTGCCGGAGGACGTGACCGAGGAGACGGCCGCGGCGGTGATGCTGAAAGGGATGTCCGCGGAGTACCTGTTGCATCGTACGGCCCGCGTCCGCCCGGGTGATACAGTGCTGGTCCACGGTGCGGCGGGCGGCCTCGGCCTGATGCTGTGCCGTTGGGCTGCGCAACTGGGAGCCAGAGTGATCGGAACGGTATCGAGCGATGAGAAAGCGAGGCTGGCGCGCGAAAGCGGTTGCGAACTGCCGATCGTCACCAGCGACTACCGATTCGCCGGGCAGGTGAGCGAGGCCACTGCTGGCCGGGGCGCAGACGTGATCTTCGATGGGCTCGGCCGCGAGGCGTTCCAGGAGAATATCGAGGCGGTAGCCGTCTGCGGCCACTGGGTGAGCTACGGCCAGGCGAGCGGCCCGATGGAGTCCGTCCCGTTGGCAACACTCACGGCCAAGTCGATCACCTTGAGCCGGCCGGTGATCTTCCACTACACAGCCAGTCGCGCTGCCCTGCACGCGATCGCTGCAAATGTGTTCAAGGCCTTGCGCAGTGGCGCCATCCGGGCGGATATCCGTCATCGTTACCCCCTCGCAGCCGCTGCGCAGGCGCACCGTGACCTGGAGTCGCGGGCCACCACGGGCCAACTGGTGCTGCTGCCGTGAGGCCATCCGCCGCCTTGCCCCGCTCCGATCAGATCGACGCGATTTCGCTGGACCTCGACGACACGCTGTGGCCTGTCATGCCGGCGCTGCTCCGGGCTGAACAGTCGATGCACCAATGGCTGCTGGAGCGCGCACCTGCCACTGCCGCGATCTGCTCGGTGGAGCGGATGCGGGAAATCCGCGTGCTCGTGGGCATGGCCAACGCCAATCGTGCCCACGATATGGGTTGGCTTCGGCTGGAATCCCTACGCCATGCACTGCGCGAGGGGGGTGACGATCCGGCGCTGGCGGTGGGGGCGTTCAATGTTTTCCTGGACGGCCGCCAGCGGGTGACGCTCTACGACGACGTCGAGCAGGTCCTGACGGCCTGGAAAGCGCGCTATCGGCTGCTGGCGGTGACCAACGGCAACGCCGACATCGCCCGCA
>JBBRJB010000605.1:0-2093 GCA_038220085.1 Burkholderiales bacterium | reverse complement strand
ATCGACGCTCGCGAGCCCCACGGAACGAGCGCCTTTCAGTATCAACGCACCAGCCAGTCGCACTGCAATGAAGGTCAACAGGAAAGCGAATAGGTAGAGGGCCCAGACCGGCAGGCCGGTGATGCCGAACTGCTCGGCGATAAGCATGCCGACCAGCGGCGCTCCGATCACGCCCAGCACCCAGGCGGCAAGGCCGAAAACCGTGCGAATCATGCCGCGCCAGACACCCAAGCCGGTGGATATCAGCGCCACCGTCACGATAAACCAGTCCCAGCCGGTGAGGAACGGAATCGCGCCGTCAACCATGGGCTACAGCGCGATGATCGCGGCTGTCACCCCGGCGCGCTTGAGATCCTGCTGAGCGCGCTCCGCATCCTCGCGTGAGCTGAAGGGACCGACCCGGACCCGGATCCAGTCACCCTGCGCCGTCTTGACGGTCTCCTGATATGGCCGCAAGCCCGCCTGGACCGCGCGGTCCGACACGTTCCGCGCACTCTGGACGTTGCTGAAGGCACCGATCTGGACCAGGAACCGGCGACTGGCGGCTGACGCGGCTGCGGTATTGCTCCCGCCGCGGGACGCACTTTCCTCCGGCTTCGCCGCGCTGCTGGACTGGCTGGCCCGGTCGATCAGCTTGGCCAGGACGTCCGGCTCCGCACTCCGAGCCGGGGCAGCGCCGGCCGCTGTCTTGGACTCGGCGCGGGGATCGGACTTGGGATCCCCCTTGGATTCGGCCTTGCTATCGTTCTTCGGCTCGGCCTTGGCCAGCGCCTTTGCGTCCGGCCGGGATTCGGCCTTGGACTCCGGTTTTGCGGCCGCGGCGGGCGCGGTGCGAGCCTCCGCCCGTTCTGTCCTGGTGTCGGCACGCGCTGCTGCCTTGGCATCGAGCGCGGCATCGGGTCTGGGCAACGGAATCGGATCGCGCGGCGAGACGCCTGCCGCACCAGTCCCGGCTGGCCCCCCGGGCGCGGCAGACAGCGCTGGCGGCGTGATGGTCCTGACGGCGGACTGGCTGGCAGCGGGACTATTGTCGGGTGCCGACGCCGAGCCTGTCGTGGTGCCTGCGCCCGCGGGCGTAGCGGCAGGCTCGGCAGTCGGCTTGGAAGAACCGGCGATCTCCAACGGGATGTCTCTGCGGGGCCTGGGCTCCGATTCCAGCACCATCGGCACCACTGCCGCAGCCACGAGGCTGAGGCAGACCGCGCCGACCAGGCGATGCCTGGCCCGCTTCTTCTGGACGAGTGACGGGTCGATGGCGCCGTCACCAGAGGATCGAGTTTGCTGGCGCGACATCAGTGGCTGTTCACGTGTTACGGCTGCTGGGTCGGGCCGATCGGTACAACGGTCGGCGCCGGGCTGGTCTGGCTCCTGGCTGCCGATACCGAGGGCTCGATGGACCCCAAGGCGCCGGCCACGGTCAGGAAGGAACCGAAGACCAAAATTCTATCATTGCCGCCTGCCCGGGCACGAGCAAGCGCCAACCCCTCTTCCGCCGTCGGGACACATACAACGCTGTTATGTACTCCCGCCCGGGCATCGTCACGGTCCTCGATGCCGGCCGCGCGCAGACGGGCGGCCAGCGCCTCGGCGGCGCTGCCGCGAGGACCGGGCAGGGAGCAGCAGATCCAGTGATCGACACTCTCCTTCAGATGCCCGATGACCGCATCGATGTCCTTGTCCGACAGCATCCCGAAGACGGCGTACGTCGCCTCGAAGAATCCCATGCTCTGCAGGTTGCGTGCGAGATGCGCAGCCGCATGCGGGTTGTGGGCCACGTCCAGGATGACAGCCGGCCGGCCCGGGAGAACCTGGAAGCGGCCAGGGAGATCCACCAGCGAAAAACCGCGACGCACATCCTGCGCCGTAATCGGCAGCACGTCCTTGACGGCCTCCAGTGCGGCCAGCACGCCACAGGCATTGAGCAACTGGTTGGCGCCGCGCAGCGCGGGGTAGGCCAGGCTGTTGCGACGCTGCTGGCGCCCGCCATAGGACCACTGCTGGCGATCGCCGGCATAGTTGAAATCGCGCCTGAACAGCCAGAGGTCGGCACCGATCTCGCGGGCATGTTCGATCAGTGACGCGGGCGGCTGCGG
>JBBRJB010000604.1:0-2104 GCA_038220085.1 Burkholderiales bacterium | reverse complement strand
CGGGCCGGAGATGAAGTCCACCGGCGAAGTGATGGGCGTGGGCTACACCTTCGGCGAAGCCTTCGTGAAATCCCAGCTCGGCGCTGGGGTGCGCCTTCCCACCTCCGGCACCGCCTTCATCTCGGTCAAGCATCTGGATCGGCCCAAGGCGGTCAAGGTGGCGCGAACGCTGCATGAACTGGGCTTCAAGCTGGCCGCAACCAAAGGCACGGCGTCGGCGATTGCGGCCGATGGCCTTCCGGTCACCCCGGTCAACAAGGTGCAGGAGGGGAGGCCGCACGTGGTCGACCTGCTCAAGAACGGCGAAATCTCCCTGGTGATCAACTCGGTCGAGGAGCGGCGGGGGGCGATCCAGGACTCGCGCGCCATCCGGACGACGGCGCTTCAGCAGCGCGTCACCTTCTACACCACCATCGCCGGCGCCCGGGCGGCAGTCGAGGGGATGCGCACCCTGCAGGAGCAGCAGGTCTATTCGCTGCAGTCGCTGCATCTCACCCTGGGTCAGCCCGTCTGATCCCGGCGGGGGCCGCCCCCGGGCGGTTGGTTTGGCCTCACGTTGGTGCGGGTCTGCGCACGCTGCGGTGTTACAATCTTTGGCGTAAACCAGCCAGCCCCGGATTCAGTCCGGGGTTTGTTTTTGTGGGGAGGTCGCAATGGTGACGGTACCGTTGACAGTTCACGGCGCGCAGTTATTGAAGGACGAGTTGCAGCGGCTCAAGCAGGTCGATCGCCATGCGGTGATCAACGCGATTTCAGAAGCACGCGCGCAGGGAGACCTGTCGGAAAACGCGGAGTACGAGTCGGCCAAGGAGCGTCAGAGCTTCATCGAGGGCCGGATTGCGGAACTCGAATCGAAACTGGCGGCGGCCCAGATAATCGACCCTGCAACGGTTCAGGCGGATGGCCGGGTGGTCTTCGGGGCGACCGTGTCGCTGGAGGAGATCGAGACCGGCGAAAAGGTGACCTACCAGATCGTGGGCGAGGACGAAGCCGATCTCAAGCTCAACAAGATCTCGGTGGCGAGTCCCCTGGCGCGGGCGCTGATCGGCAAGTCGGCCGGCGACGTCGCCGAATTCCGGGCGCCGGGCGGGGACCGGGAATACGAGATCCTCGAGATCAAGTACGTCTAGACTCGAGGCAGTTCAGTCGTCTCGGGCCAGTTCAGTCGTCTTCGGGAAAGGGACGGAAAACTACCAGCACATGCCCGATCATCTGCACCACCGCGCATGAGAGGGCCTCGGCAATCTCCTCGGCGGCCTGCTCGCGGGCATTGCCGTCGGCGCCGGACATCCGCACCTTGATGAGTTCATGGCTTGCCAGGCCGCGGTCGATCTCCTGAAGGACCGGCGGGGTGAGTCCGGCGGCGCCGACCATGACGACAGGATTCAGCGAATGCGCGCGAGCCTTCAGCTCCTTGCGTTCGGCGTTGGTAAGCAACAGGGTAGGCATCTGGGGGCGGCGCGACCAAAGCGCTGATTCTACGGGCATCACACGGGCGACGACCGAATGTACGGCAGCAACAGCAAGAAGCTCAACAAGGCATGGCTGCACGACCACCTGAACGATCCCTATGTGAAGCTCGCGCAGCGACACCAGTACCGCTCGCGCGCGGCCTTCAAGCTGATCGGCATCGACGAGCAGGATCGCCTGATACGGCCAGGCATGGTGGTGGTCGACCTGGGATCGACCCCGGGCAGCTGGTCGCAGGTGGTCCGGCGGCGGCTGGCGCGCAAGTCGCTCAGCACCGACGAGGCCAAGGCGGACGACGCCCGTGGTGAAGCCGCCCAGCTGCCGCTGGACGGCCGCATCATCGCCCTCGACCTGCTGCCGATGGAGCCGATTGCCGGGGTGGAGTTCATCCAGGGGGACTTTCGCGAGGCAGAAGTCCTGAGCCTGCTGGAAACCAGCCTGCAGGGGCAGCGGCTGGACCTTGTGCTTTCGGACATGGCCCCCAATCTGAGCGGGGTGGGGGTGGCCGATACCGCCAGGATGCATGACCTGGCGGAACTGGCGGTGGAGTTCGCGATGGCCTGGCTGAAGCCGGAGGGCAGCTTGCTGATCAAGTGCTTCCACGGCAGCGGCTACGGGCAACTGGTCAAGCTTT
>JBBRJB010000603.1:0-2121 GCA_038220085.1 Burkholderiales bacterium | reverse complement strand
TACGGCCTGATCGGAAACATGCTGTCCGCGGCACTGGTGGCGCGCGACGGCTCCATCGACTGGCTCTGCCTGCCGCGCTTCGACTCTCCGGCCTGCTTCGCCGCGTTGCTCGGCGGTCCGGAGCACGGCCACTGGCGGATCGCGCCGGAGGATGGCGCCTGCCGGATCTCGCGTCGCTACCTGCCCGGCACGGCGGTGCTGGAGACGACCTTCGAGACCGACGCCGGCGCAGTCCTGCTCACCGATTTCATGCCCCTGAGCGACGACGAATCGAAGGTCGACGTGGTGCGGATCGTTCGGGGGCTCCGCGGACGGGTGGCAATGACCATGGAACTCGTCCTGCGATTCAACTATGGCCAGGCGGTACCCTGGGTGCGCCGGCGCGACTACGGCCTGAGCGCCGTCGCCGGTCCGGATGCGGTCGAACTGCATACGCCGATCCCGCTCGAGGGCAAAGCCATGAAGACGGCCGCGCAGTTCAGCGTCGGTGAAGAGGAGAGCGTGCCGTTCACCCTCTCCTACCACCCGTCCCACAAGGAACCGCATTTCGTCGCCGATCGCGCGGAAAGCCTGGCGCGAACCGTGTCCTGGTGGCGGGAATGGTCCAAGCGGTGTCGCTTCGGCGACGATAACGACAGATGGCGCGCGGCAACTGTCCGTTCGCTCATCACGCTGAAACTGCTGACGTTCAAGCCCACCGGCGGTATTGTCGCCGCGCCGACCATGTCGCTGCCGGAGACGCTCGGTGGGCATCGCAACTGGGACTACCGCTATTGCTGGCTGCGCGACTCCGCACTCACCTTGTATGCGCTGCTGAACGCCGGCTATCGCGACGAGGCCGAGGCCTGGCGGCAGTGGCTGCTGCGCACCGCCGCCGGTTCCGCGGAGCAGTTGCAGATCATGTATGGCATTGCCGGCGAGCGCTGGCTGCCGGAAAACGAGGTAACCTGGCTGCCGGGCTATGAACAGAGCACGCCGGTCAACGTCGGCAACGCCGCCGCCGGCCAGATACAGTTGGACGTCTACGGTGCACTGATGGAGACGCTGCACACCGCACGCGAGGCGGAACTGAGCCCGCTCGACGACTCCTGGCGAATGCAGAAGGTGATGCTGAAGCGCCTGGAGGAGATATGGCACAAGCCCGATCACGGTATCTGGGAGGTCCGTGGCCCGGCCCGGCAGTTCACCCATTCCCGGTTGATGTGCTGGGTCGCCTTCGATCGCGCCGTGAAAAGCGTGGAGCATTTCGGTCTCGACGGACCCGTGGCGCGCTGGCGCGAGTTGCGGGACGAGATTCATGACGATATCTGCCGTCACGGCTTCAACGCCAACCGCAACACTTTCGTTCAGTCCTATGGCAGCGACGCGGTCGATGCGGCGCTGCTGCTGATCCCGCAGGTCGGATTCCTGCCCGCCCGGGATCCACGGGTTCTTGGTTTGGTTGCGGCAGTGGAGAACGAACTCCTGCGCGACGGCCTGGTGCTTCGCTACGCCACCGACCAGGTCGACGACGGTGTGGGCGGTGAAGAAGGCGCCTTCCTGGTCTGTTCCTTCTGGCTGGCGGACACCTATGCGATGCAGGGACGCATCAAGGACGCCACGCGGCTGTTCGAGCGGTTGCTCGATCTGCGCAACGATCTCGGCCTTCTCGCCGAAGAGTACGATGTCGCGCGCCGGCGGCTGGTCGGCAATTTCCCTCAGGGTTTCTCCCATATCGGCCTCATCAATACCGCCTACAACCTGCTCGACGCTCACGGCCCCGCGCAGCAGCGTGCAGAAAGCGCCGCGCCTGACCGTAGAGAGCATTAGGAGCCTGTCGGAGTGGAAGAAGGGGCCGCGGGGGAGGGAACGGGACTTGCAGCACGCCGGTACCGCCCGCGTCGGCATATCGCGCGGGACCCATGTACTGGCGACCTGACTGCGCCCGCCCTTGTTCCGAGGAGAAATTCATGAGACTCGATCCGAACAGCATTCCAATCCGTTCGATTGCTCGCCCGCTGTCAAGGCAGATACCCGGGACGCGACCGGACTCTCGTCCATTTCTTCTCCCGCTGCTTGCTGCAGCGGTGGCCCTGGCGGTTCATTCGTTTGGCGCGGCCGCCGGCGCGGACACCGGGACTC
>JBBRJB010000602.1:0-2133 GCA_038220085.1 Burkholderiales bacterium | reverse complement strand
CCGCGGACAGGAAGACCGCGTCGGGCTCGAACAACCGGAACGTCGCCCCGCTTCCGTAACCCGAACCCTGGGCCTCGGGTGCGACCGGCAGCAAGCCCGGCGTGACCCGTGCCGCGGTGAAGAGATCGATCGCAACCATCTTGAGGGATTCCCTTGGCGCATCCCGCTGCGATGCGGGGCCCTGCGGCCGCGATCCGACCCGCGGGTAGAGCTCGAGTTCGAGCACCGGGCTGGCGACTGCGACTCCGGCAAGCCCGGCGACGGTGTCCAGCAGGGCTTCATCGAGGAAACCCTGCGAGGCCCGGATCTGCGCATCGGCGTCACCATTGACGGTAGCGATCGCCTGGCGAAACGAGTCGAGGGCGGAGGCATTCACCAGGTGTATGGCCAGCGCCAGCATGACCCCGATGGCGACGGCAGCGATGCTGGCCATCGTCCGCCCGGGCTGGGCGCGGAACTGTGCGTGCCGCAGCCAGCGCAGCACGGTGGCGGCACCGCGTTCCGGTGTCATGCGGTCACGACTCCCTCGGGCGTGAGCCGCAGCACCCGATCGGCGATTCGCTCCGCCTGCGCCGAGTGCGTGACCATCAGCAGTGCCGCGGCGCGGCTGCGCACCTGCTCCGCGAGCAGGTCGATTGCGGCCGCCGCCGTGCGCGGATCGAGATTGCCGGTGGGCTCGTCGGCGAGGATCAGGGCAGGGCGATGCACCAGCGCCCGTGCCAGGGCCACCCGCTGCTGCTCGCCGCCGGAGAGCTCGCCTGGAAAGCTCTGCTCCCGTCCTGCCAGTCCCACGTTCTCCAGCATGGCCCGCGCGGCAGAGCGGGCGTCAGCTTCGTCGATACCGTTGAGCAGCAGCGGCAGCGCGGTGTTCTGCCACACGTGCAGGTGTGGAATCAGGTGGAAGGCCTGGAACACGAAGCCGAGAGTGTGCCGGCGGATGGCGGCCAGGCTGCGGTCGTCGAGGCCGCGCAGGGACTTGCCCTGCAGCACGACGTCGCCTTCGTCGGCGCTGTCGAGACCGGCGCACAAGTTGAGCAGCGTGGACTTGCCCACGCCCGATTCGCCGATCAACAGGACCCGTTCGCCGGGGCGCACCTGCAGCGAGACGGCACGCAGAACCCACCGGCGGGTGTCGAAGCGCCTGGAGACCCTCCTGAGGTCCAGGATCGGCTCTGCCGCAGGCAGGGCGCCCGCGGCTCCGGGCAGGCCGGTGGCGGGCGAAGCGGCGATCGCGGTCGTCTCCGCTGCCTCCGTCCTCAGTGGGCGATGCCGCCCACTACCGTGGAGAAGCCGCAATCGACATAGGTGATTTCAGAGGTCACGCCGGCCGCCAGGTCCGACAGCAGGAAGGCTGCCACGTTGCCGACGTCGTCGATGCTGACGTTGCGCCGCAACGGGGCGTTCGCGGCAACGAAGTCGAGGATCCCTGAGAATCCCTTGATGCCGGATGCGGCCAGGGTCTTGATCGGTCCCGCCGAAATGCCGTTGACCCGAATGCCACGAGGACCGAGTGACTCGCCGAGGTAACGCACGCTGGCCTCCAGCGATGCCTTGGCGAGTCCCATCGTGTTGTAGTTCGGTAGAGTCCGGACGGCGCCCAGGTAGCTCAGCGTCAGCATTGCGGCCTGGCGGCCTGTCATGAGGGGCAGCGCCGCCTTGGCCAGGGCCACGAAACTGTACGAGGAGATGTCGTGCGCGATCCGGAAAGATTCTCGGCTGGCGCCCTCGAGGAAGTCCCCCGCGATCGCCTCCCGTGGGGCGTAGGCGACCGCGTGCACGAGGCCGTCGAGGCCTTGCCACTGCCCGTCGATCGATGCCATCAGGGACGCGATCTGGTCGTCGTCGGCGACATCGCAGGGAAAGACGAGATTGGAGCCGCATTCGGCTGCCAGTTCCCCGACACGGTCCTTGAAGCGATCGCCCTGATAAGTGAAGGCCATTTCCGCGCCTTGCGCCTGGCAGCGCTTGGCGATGCCGTAGGCGATCGAGCGGTTGGAAAGCAGGCCCAGGATGAGGATGCGTTTACCCGACAGAAACCCCGAATGCGCCACGTGATGCCCCTCAAGAAATGAACGCAGGGATTGTCGCATGCCCGACTGGCCCTAGAATCCGAAGCCATGAGTCGCCTTCCGT
>JBBRJB010000601.1:0-2139 GCA_038220085.1 Burkholderiales bacterium | reverse complement strand
CGACGCGGATATTGCCCACGCGATGATGGGAATCAACGCGGTCAAGGGCGTCGAGATCGGTGCGGGTTTCGGCAGCGTCAAGCAGAAGGGCAGCGAACACGGCGACGAACTGACGCCCGCCGGATTCATCGGCAACAACGCTGGCGGCGTGCTGGGCGGCATTTCCACCGGGCAGGACCTCACCGTCTCGATCGCCATCAAGCCGACCTCGAGCATCAGGCAGCCGCGACGCTCGATTGACGTGCAGGGCGAGCCGGTCGAAGTGCAGACTTTCGGCCGTCATGATCCTTGTGTCGGAATCCGGGCAACGCCGATCGCGGAGGCGATGCTGTTGCTGGTCATGATGGACCATTGCCTGCTGCAGCGGGCCCAATGCGGCGAGGTCGACAGCGGGCTGGCGCCAATTGCCGCGTCCGCACCAGGCTGAGTCCGGCGCGCCGACCGGGGGCGCGCGCGCGGGCGACATCGGGCTGATCTACGCGATCTATTTCGGGTTCGTCGGAGCGAGCGGCCCGTATTTCCCGCTGCTCTTCAGCGAATGGGGAATGACCGCTTTCCAGATCGGCGCGCTGGTTGCCCTGAGTCACCTGATCCGGATCGTCGCGCCGCCGGTATGGGGCTGGGCAGCGGACCGCCACGGCCGTATTCGCACGCTGCTGCAATCCGGCGCCGCCATCATGCTGGTGATGTGTCTGGCTCTGCCACAGGCCGGCAGCCTGTCTGCGGGCGCCCGCCTCGGCGGTGTGGCGCTGGTCTTGGCGGTCCTGCACCTGGCGGCCTCCGGCCAGGGGCCGCTCACCGAAGCCATGTCCCTGCGCCTGGCTGACGGCGATGTCGGCAAGTACGGCCGGATGCGGGTCTGGGGGTCGGTAGGCTTCATCCTGACCGTAGCCGGCTGCGGGCCGCTGCTCGACGCGTTCGGTGTCACCCTGTTGCCATGGCTGCTGGCGATTCTCGCAGGCGCCCTGGTCCTTGCGGTCGGACGTCTTCCTGGCAAGGCAGAGGCCGCGCCGCGCCAGGCGGGAGCGCGCCTGCGGGACGAACTGCTCAAGCCGACCATGCTGGCTTTTCTGGCGGCGTCGCTGCTGATGATCCTCGCCCACGCGCCGTTCTACGCCTTCTTCTCGCTGTACCTGGCCCATCTGGGCTACTCGAAGACCGCGATCGGACTCTTCTGGGCGCTCGGGGTGGTTGCGGAGATCGCCTTGTTCCTGGTTCAGAAGCGGTTGTTCGATCGTTTCCCGGCCACCGTATTGCTGGTCGGCACACTGGTGTTGTGCGTGCTCCGTTTCGTCATGACGGCAGCAGCCGGGCAGATGACGTCGTTCTGGGCAACCCTCACGCTCGTAATCGCCCAGGTCCTGCATGCGGCGACGTTCGCCCTGCATCACAGCGCATCGATGAGCATCATGCACCAGCGCTTCGGCACCCGTCACCAGGCGCGCGCACAATCCGTCTACACCGCCGTCAGCTACGGCCTGGGCGGTGCCATCGGTGGTCTCGCCGCGGGGGTAATCTGGCAGACTTCCGGCCCGAGCGCTACCTTCTATGGCGCGGCGCTTGCCGCAGGCCTCGGTGGCTGGGCGGCCCTGCTGGTGCATCGGGGTACCCGGCGCGAGTTTGCGGCAGGGGTGCCGGCAGGGGTCCCGATTTCTACAGACAGGAGGCCGGACAGATGAGATTCCAATCGGGCAGGTTGTTCCCAGTCGCGCAAACGGGGTCGGCCTTGCGGCGGCTTGCCGGTGGCGCAGCGCTGGCTGCGACCATGGCGCTGGCAGCGTGCAGCACGGTGCAGACCACCGAGGGCGGCACGATCGGAGTCGACCGCACCCAGCGGATGTCGCCGCTGGTATCGGAAGCACAACTTGACCAGGGGGCCAAGGCCGCCTACGCGGAGATCCTGACCAAGGAAAAATCGGAGGGCGACCTCAACGCCGACCCCAAGATGACGGCCCGGGTCCGGGCGATTGCCCAGCGGCTGATCCCGCAGACCGGCGTTTTTCGTGCCGACGCGCCGAAATGGCCGTGGGAGGTCAATGTGATCCGCTCGGATGAACTCAACGCCTGGGCGATGCCGGGCGGCAAGATCGCGTTCTACAGCGGCATCATCGACAAGCTCAACCTGACCGACGACGAGAT
>JBBRJB010000600.1:0-2148 GCA_038220085.1 Burkholderiales bacterium | reverse complement strand
TGGCGTTCGACCTTGTGCAGGCGAACGCGCACCCGCTTGATCTTGTCCTCGATCATCCGGCGGTCCAGTTCCAGCTGAGTTTCACCCGGGCCGCCGCGCAGGCCGATACCGCCGCGCTGACGCTCCAGGTGCGACCACATCCGAACCAGCCTGGAAGCCTGGTGCTGCAACTGGGCAAGCTCCACCTGCAGCTTGCCCTCGTTGCTGCGGGCACGCTGCGAGAAGATGTCGATGATGAGTTCGGTACGATCCGTAACCCGGACCTTCCACAGCCGCTCGAGGTTGCGCTGCTGGACTGCACTGATCGGATGGTCGAAGACGACCAGGGTCGTCTCGTGCTCTTCAAACAGCTCCGCCAGCCGTTGCGCGGCGCCGCTGCCGAGATAGAGCGCGGGATCCGGCCGGGGACGCCGGACGACTTCCCGCAATGTCGGCGTCAGTCCGGCCGACCGCGCAAGCGCATCGAGTTCATCAAGGCTGTCCGTATCCAGGCGCTTGCCGTGCGTGGCGACGGCAAGCAGGGCGACATTGGTCTGGGCAGCACTGGCGGCGAAGTCGTCGCTGGCAGGATTGGTTTTCAGCTCTCCGGACTCTCTTGGTGGAAGTCGACCGCGCGCGAGGGCACGACGGTCGAGATCGCGTGTTTGTAGACCATCTGGGTCACGGTGTTGCGAAGGAGGACAACATACTGGTCGAAGGATTCGATCTGACCCTGAAGCTTGATGCCGTTGACCAGGTAAATGGATACCGGCACGTGTTCTTTTCTCAGCAGGTTCAGGAAAGGGTCCTGCAGTAACTGTCCTTTGTTGCTCATGGCGGCTCCGTTTTGATGACTATTCTTGGGGCTCGTCAGTTTCTTTTCAAGCCTGGAGAGCGTTCGGACAGAACGTCCGCTCCAGCACTGTAACCGAAATGCTGCAGGCGATGCTATCGCGGGGTTTTCGGCGCGAACGGGTTTGCGCCGGATCGCAACTCGATGCGCAAGGGGGTGCCTTGCAGCGCCATGCGGTCGCGAAACCAACCTTCGAGATAACGCTTGTAGCTCTCGCTGACCTTGTTCAATGCGCTGCCGTGGATGACGATCACCGGCGGATTCTGGCCGCCCTGGTGGGCGTATCGCATCTTCGGGCGCACCGGCCCGGAGCGCGGCGGGGCCTGGTGCTGGATGGCAGCCAGGAGAAACCGCGTGAGCTTCGGCGTGGAGAGGTTGCTGGTGGCCGCCGAATGCGCCGCGGTGACCGAGCGCATGAGCGTCTTGAGGGACTTGCGCTTGAGCGCCGAGATCGGATGCATGCGCGCGAAAGACAGGAAGTGCAGCTTGCGGGCGAACTCCTGCTCCACCCACGCACGATTGTCCGGCGGCACCGCGTCCCATTTGTTGAGCGCGATCACCAGCGCCCGGCCGGAATCGAGGATGTAGCTGGCAATGCTGCCGTCCTGCTCCGAGACCCCGTCGATCGCATCGATCATCAGGATGCACACGTTGCAGTCTTCGATCGCCTGCAAGGTCTTGACGACCGAGAACTTCTCGATCGTTTCATGCACCTTGCCACGGCGGCGGATGCCGGCGGTGTCGACCAGGGTGTAGCGGCGCTTCTCGAACTCGAAGTCCACCGCGATCGAATCCCGGGTCGTGCCCGGCGTGTCGAAGGCGATCAGCCGCTCTTCTCCAAGCAGGGCATTGATCAGGGTGGACTTGCCGCTGTTCGGCCGCCCCACCACTGCGACCCTGATCGGCCGCTCGGGCTCCGCCGGCGCCGCCGCGTCCGGATCTCCGGGATGCGGCGAAGGGGCAGCGGGCGGCTCCGGCAAGGACAACCCAGGTTGGGCCTGCTCGACAGCGTCGAGGCAATCGCCGATCAGTTCGACGATGCCCTCGCCGTGCGCCGATGAGATCGAACTCGGGGTGCCCAATCCCAGTGCATGGAATTCGGCGCCCGCGACTGCCTGCGCCATACCCTCGGTCTTGTTGACCGCCACCCGGACCAGGCGCGCCGAGCGTCGCAGTTCGTTGGCGATATCCTGGTCCCGCGGCGTCATCCCCTGGCGGCCGTCCAGCACGAAGATCACCAGGTCTGCCTCGACGATCGCCTGCCGCGTCTGGCGAGCCATCTGCGCAGCGACGCCCGTCGCGGCGACCGGCTCGAA